>MGGO01000033.1 GCA_001792465.1 Candidatus Woesebacteria bacterium RIFCSPHIGHO2_01_FULL_44_10 | reverse complement strand
AAGTGCAAAACTCTTAAAGGTTTGATGGCTCTCTCATAGCAGAGTGCGATTCTTCTCATGCCAAAATTGTAGGTGTTGTTGAGGCGCTTGATCCTGGCGTTAATATTTCCGATATCATTGTCAGTTAAATATTGAATTGCAGTTTCGTCGTGCCGTTCCCGCCGGTTTTCGTCGAGCCCCGGGGCAATCCTCGCCGCAATCGCGCGGAAGATATCCTCGGCCGATTTTTTGAAAAAGAAGCTGCCCATTTGCCAGTTGGGCTTGCGCCCATAGTCGGTCAGGCCCAGGTCTACTCCCTCAAGTTCCAATTCAGATTCGGTTATCGGTTCAAGTTGGTAAGCGTCTAGATCGTGGCTCCAATAAATGGTGTTTTCTTCGAAAAATCCAATGTCAAATAAATGCACGATTGTGGTGATTTTGCTGGCCTCTTTTTTGATAGGGCAGTAGCCTTTTGTAACGACCGTTGCTTTAACTCCGTTGTATTCGTATGGGAAGTCCATAACCAAAACAATATCCTCGGGTTTCCAGCCCAGTTCCAGGCTGTTTTCGATCTGAATCTTTATAAATTTACTGCTCTCGGCATCAAAGCCGTCGGGATTGACATAAATTAAAAGATTTTTCATAATGATAATTACAAGCTTCGCTTATTGCTTCTCAATAACGACCAGATTATCCTGTCTGCGCCCGTCCGGAGACTTAACGATCCGGCAATCAAACTCAGTCAGTTGCTCTTTGACAGTCTCTGGCCGTGTGACGTCCTCGATGATGTAAAGGCAGCTTTTTTTAATCAGTGGAATTATTGTTCTTGCCGTTTGAAGTTGGAACCTCTCGTTGTGTGGCCCGTCGTCAACCAGTAAATCAATATCCGGGCCGATATCGTCGATCAATTTTTGTAAATTAGCCACACGAGTCGTACTCATTAAGATTGTTTTGATCCGCGCTGCCTTGAACATCGTAGTTGAGTCCCGGTCAACCCCGTAAACAATCGCGTTTGGAAAAAAATCCCGCCACATACGTAAACTCGCCCCCACCTGATAATGCTCCGGCGTCCACTGCATCGTCTCGCGACTGCCAATTCCGATTTCTAAAACTTTCTTGACTTCCCGCCTCTTGTTTTTAAGCAGCTGATAATAAAATGGCGTATAGCTATGACCAAGTTGGGGGCATTTATCCGTCCCATATTTGTGGGCCAGTCGACAAAGCGGGGTTGTTTTCATTTTTTGCTCCTCGGGTTTTTCTCGTCCAAAAGTTTAATTAAAGTTTCTGACAAAAAGAGTTTTTTAAAGCGCTCCAAGCGGTCGGGGCGCCAATAGGGATGGAAATGGACAACTTTAATCGGCTGCTCAGCCATGGGGATGGTTGTCTCAACATATCTTTTACCCAGATTGTAGGTGAGGTTCATTTTTTGGCAGCGCGCGCGGATATTATTAACGTTGTCCCGGTAGAGTTCCCACAAGATTGGTTCTTCGTTGGCTTGTTTTTGGTTAGAAAGATCCCAAAGCCAGTGGAAAATATCCAAAGCCGTAGGCTTGAAAAAAAAACTGCCCGTGTTCCACTTTTCTTTCCAGCCGTAGTCGGTGAGTCCCAGGTCATGCGTCAGTTTGACCTCAAATAGGTGATTTTGAAAAGTGTCAAAATCATGAAACCAGGCCTCCTCGGTTAGGATCTGATTCTCCAAAAGGTAAATAATAGCAGGGACTTTGCTGGTTCGGGCATCCCACTCGCAAAACAGATTGTCAGGGACCTCAATGGCTTTGACGCCGTGGTACTGCCAGGGGAAGTTGGTAACCACGAGAAGGTCCTCTGGTCTCCAGTAGTAGAGATTGTTGTCAATCTGGATTTCGGCGTAGCGCGTGTACTCGTCGTCGAAACTCTTGCGCGGATTAAGATAGATTAGGAGATTTTTCATAGATTAATTTGGCCAGACTATCTGGTAAGTGTGGTTTAAATTTTTGAAAAAGACTTTCCCGGTAAGGATGGAAATGGAACACCCTAATTGGTTTATCGGCGATTTGGAGGTTAAATTCGACATTTCTTTTGCCTAAATTATATGTGATATTTAACTTTTGGCAACGAGCGCGGATGTTTCTGAAATTTTCTTTATAAAGAATCCACAAAATGTCTTCTTCGGCGGCCTGGCGCTTGTACATGTCTTTCTTTATCCACTTGAAGATATCTAAGGCCGTGGGTTTAAAGAAAAAACTGCCGGTATTGATTTTGGGTTTCCAGCCATAATCGGTTAACCCAAGATCTTGTTTCAGCCTAAGTTTAAAGGGGTTAACCTGAAAAGCGTCAAAATCATGCATCCAGGCCGACTCCGTTAAAATTTTGTTTTCTAATAAATAAACGATCGCATTGATCTTGCTGCTGGTGCGCCAGAATTTAAAAAACAAGTTGTCCGGCACCTCACACGCTTTTATGTCGTGATATTTGTATGGAAAGTTGGTTACCAAAAGAATCTCCTCAGGCTTCCAGTATTTGAGGCTGTTGTCGATTTGGATCGGGGCGTAGCGCGTATGTTCGTCGTCAAAATGCCGACTTGGGTTGATATAAATCATTAGATTTTTCATCTTTTTTTAACAACCACCAAAGCGTCACCCGCCCTGGGGAATACAAATGCTTGGCAAGCATATGAACGCCGTAACCAATCTCTAATTGCAAACGGCTGTCTGGCATCTTCAATAACATAAATACAGTTTTTTTTAAGGATGGGCATGAGAGTAGAGACGACCTGTATTTGGCTTCTCCCATTATGGCTGCCGTCGTCTATTACCAAGTCAATGTCAGAACCGATGTCGCCGATGAGTTTTGATAGACTAGAACTTTCCCTGGTATCCAACAAAAAGGTCGTGATGCGCTCAGACTGGAAGATGGTACTTGGGTCAATATCAACTCCATAAATCTGCGCATTCGGGAAAAAATCCCGCCACATCAAAAGACTGGCACCAGTTTGATAATGATCTGGAACCCCCGGCATCGTTACCCGACTTCCGATCCCTATTTCTAACACTTTTTTTACTGTCTTTCTCCTGTTTCTTAATAATTTGTAATAGAACGGGGTATAATGGTGGCCAATCTGCGGACATTTATCCGTTCCGTATCTAAAGGCTATTTTACAAAGGGGAGTGATATTCATCATTCTTTAAATTTTTCGTCTAACAACCCGGCTAATCTCTCGGGGAGTATCCGCCTGAATTTATAAAGTACGTTGGACATATAAGGCGGAAAATGGGCGACTCGAATGGGTTTATCCGCAATCTGGATGTTGCTTCTCACACATCTCTTCCCGATGTTGTATGTTTTGTTCATCACCTGAATACGCGGGCGGATATTTTCGTAATCTTCATCGTACATGATGGTCATTGCGTCCTCTTCGTATAGGTTGTCCCTTTCCATTTTTTCAAGTAGTAACTTGAAGATGTCAAGGCTCTTGGGCTTAAGAAAGACGCTACCGAAATTTACCCTCACATCAAACTTTCTGCCAAGGGGAATTAACTTGCTCTCCGGGTAAATTCCATAGCAGGTAACTCCAATGTCTCCGACTATTGGTGGAAGGTCAAGTGGGGCTAATTGGAAGCTATCGAAATCATGGAACCAAGTTAATTGTTCGATGATCTTGTTCTCGAGAAGATAAATAATGGCATTTATTTTACTATTGATGATGCCGCGTTCGTTGGTAGCATAGGATTCATTGATAAGATTGTCCGGCCCGACAAGCGCTTTTATTCCGTGATATTCCCATGGGAAGTTGGTGAATAGGATTATGTCCTCTTTATTCCAAAAGAGCAGTGAATTGTCAATTTGGACCTCAATCATTTTGGCGTATTCGGGAAGATATGTCTTGTCTGGGCTAATATAGACAAGTAAGTTTTTCATCCCCTTTTGCTTTTCAAAAAACCGCTCGCCGAGCAGTTTGGTTAATTTTGGCGGTGTTATTTTTTTTGCTTTATGCAGGTACTTTGGTTCATAAGGTGGAAAGTGGGCAATTCGAAGTGGTTTATCGGCCCGAGCAATCGCACGATCAAGATCGCGCATTTCGATGTTGTAGGTCGTATTGAGCCTCCTAAACCGACTGCTAATATTGTTGAAATTTTTCTTTATTAAAACATTTGTTGCTTCTTCTTCGTTAACTTTGTATTTATCAATTGCACTTTCAATCCAGCCGAATACATCCAAAGCGCTGGGCTTAAAAAAGATGCTGCCTAAGTTGATCCTTGGTTTATAGCCGTAGTCGACAAATCCGATATCGCCATCGAGTGCAGGCAAATCAAGCGACGCCAGTTGGAAAATATCCCAATCATGAAACCAGTTAATTTCGTCAACAAGTCCATGCTTGATCAAATACTGGATGGTAATCGGCTTGTTGGAGGCAGATGTGCCGTGGGATTGGACCTTGGCGTTGAGTTCGTCGCCCACAACCGTGGCTTTAACGCCGTGATATTCCCAAGGAAAGTTAGTAACGACAATGATGTCTTCAGGCCGCCAGTAATCAAGACTGTTGTCAATCTGTGCTTCAGACATCAAAACATATTCCGGAGCAAATTCATGTTCCGGGTAGATATAAAAAAAGATATTTTTCATGCCCTAACATTCGAATAATCAAATAATTTGTAAGTTTTAAAATCATGAGTCTTGATTATGTTTTCAAAATCCACCACCAGCCGCTCAACCGGATACCTTGCCCCGCTCCTTCCCGTATTGTTTTCCTTGTTATAGATTACACATAGTCTTAAAACAACTGCTTTAAGTCCCTTGTGGAGGGCATAGTCTTCGACTATTTTTTGAGACTCTTGCTTACTTTCTACATACTTTCTTACAGTAATATCACCACCAGCTGTAGTTGCAGCCGAGCCGAGATGAATTAGTTTGCAGCCGTATTCCAAACATAAATCTGTTACATTTTTAGTTCCCAAGACATTTATTGTGTGGTAAATTTCCGGGTTTGGAATTCCTTTTTTGACTTTGCCTGCGGCGTGGATGACAAGGTCTGCATCCTTAAAATATGGTCGCAAGGCTTCAATGTCGCGGATATCTTCATTAATACCAACCGCGTTGTATCCTTTTTTAGTCAGATAAGCTACAACGTAAGAACCAATAAATCCTTTAATGCCGGTAACCAATATCATAATATCGCTTTCTAAACTCCCGGCCTTTACCCCAGTAAGGGAGTTGATGACGGGCGGTGCGGTCGGAGTGGGTGTAATGGCGCATGCTCTGGCTGGTTTTAACCTGCACCACTGGATTTTTGGTTTCATATAATTCAATTTCATTGGGCCAAAATACGTCCTGCTGCTTTTTGTGGGTGCGTTCTTTGGGAAAATTCTTTTCTTCGACTGACCACTTAGGCGCCCCTGCAAAAAGTTTATCGAGAGTTTTTAAGTAAAATTCGCGGCCGACAATTTGAGCGTGGGTGGCCCCTTCTTCTTTTTTCCAGAAGTAAGGTCGGTGTTGGGGCATAACGTATAGGTTTTTATTACGGTAACAAAGATTATCCCTCTCAGGCACGAAAGTGAAGTAGTCCGGTGGGTAGAGGCAATCGGCCTCGGCGGAGAGAACAAAGCGGGTTTTGGCTTCTTGGAGAGCAATTTGCACCTGGCGAAACATGTTAAAGCCGCTAGCTCCCACGTCCCCGACAACGATGTTTTTGCCAAAATTAATTGGCTTCTGGGTAACACTAATAATGGGCAAGTCACCACTGACTTTTAGGATATTATCCCTGATTCTGGCCTCAAACTCCGATTTTTCCCGGTTTGATGAATAATAAATGATAGTGATGTCATTCATGTCAGTGACCGATATTTTTTAGCGACATTCTCAACATGGTATTTTTCTGCGGCCCTCGTGATTTTACTGGCGAATTCGTCATAATAACGCTTATTTTTAAGTTTTGCTACCTCTTTTTCCAATTCATCCATGCTCCGGATTGGAATGTAGTTGTCTTGAAATTCCTGATATCCGAGCATCCAAAAGGCAATTGTGGGAATGCCAAACGAAGCGGCGTTGACGATCTTATTTGGGTGCCTAAGGGGGTTATCCGGGCTAAAGCCAAGATTTCCAATCACCTGGAAATCTATCCGTTTGTAGAAATCGACGACGTCTTGCCTGTTTTGGAAATGATAATAAGTTAAGAAGTTAACCCCAATTTTTTTAAGCCGCTTTTTGATTTCGCCATAGACTATCTCGGCCAGGGGGGACGGTGAGGTAACGATCCCGGCAGTTGCGATCCTTTTTCTTGTTCTTTGCGCCCTTTCGAAATTGCAATGATGCTCGGGAATAACCACGATTTTGTTTTTCAGTATCCCCTTAAGATATTTGGCGCTTAAGGGTGTGTAGGCAATGATTTTAATATCCGGACGGGTTTGCAGCTGCTCGATCATGTGGTGTCCGCCGTCGACGATGTCAACCCAGCCACCCATTTTGACCCAGTTGATTGATTTGGGCTTGATATGGATAATAAGGTCATTTTCAAAGCCTTCGGTGGGGTTATATTTGCCGCCGAGAAACTGCGCCACCTGCTCGCCGCGGATGAGGGATGAGCCTCGGAATAAAGTTGGTTTGGTCGACCGTGTCGGATCGATTCCCATATAATAAGCACTGGCAAAAAAGGAAATATTCATCTGATTTTGCAAATTACTTTTTTGATACCTAATTTTTTGGCGATTACGATTCGATGATCGCCGTCAGACAATCTGTCTTTTTCGTACTGGCCGTTGACCGTTCGGCCTAATAATAACGGATTTTTGATGCCATTTTTACGCACGTCGGCAATCAAGTCAACCCGACCCATTAATAACTCTTTCGGATTCTCAAAACCCCGCCATTTAAGGTAGCGGTAATAGTCGGAGTTGGTCGGATCGGAAGGGTCGTCAATCAGTTTACTAAAAGAAGGTAAAAACTTTCTGCTTCTAACTAAAGGCTGGTTATTAAAAACTTCATCAACATTTTTTTCTGTTAACCGAGGATTGATAAAGATAACTGAGTAATGTTTATAACCAATGACTGATTTATCTCCAATGAAGTCGGAAAATAAGGCCCTCAGCGAGGTTAGATCGCAGGGCGATTTGTGCCGCTGGGATCTGGCGTGCCTACCGACGACGATGACGCTCAATACTCTTTCTTTTAAGTTGTTGACGAGCTTTGTAAGTTGCGGTTTGGTTAACCAATAATGAACGTTGGCCAATAGGGCCACCTGGCAGGCCGGCAAATCGTATTTAGAAATATCTTCTTTAATGATGGTCACCCCCCTTGGATCCTGGGACTCCCAATATCGGGCGTGTTCTAAGTAATCCTCGTCGATTTCAACCCCGATGGTAGTAAATCCCAGGTCTGCCGCCTTCCTCATATAAAACCCGGCATTGCAGCCCAAATCAACCAACAGACCTCTGCCCGAGGGAAGTAGGGGGCGGATAAATCTCTCCCAGCGCTTTTGGCTGGTATCGCGGTGTCTTTGGAAAGGCATAGCCACCCCGTTAATAACCGCTTCCTGATACCATTTTTTTGTATTCATACTAGTTGTTTGTAGAGTTTGGCGATCTTTTTGATATGGTATTTGGCTGCCATACCCAGTAGATTTTTCGTCGCAGCTTTATAATTTTGCGGATTTTTGAGCCTTTTGACCTCGCTTATCAGCTGGTCGATAGTTCTGGCCTTAAGATAATAGTCGTCGACCTCTTTGTAGCCGTCATGAGGAGCCGCAACGGAAGGGATGCCAAATGAGGCGGCGTTGATAATTTTTAAAGGGGTTTTGAGGAACATCCTTCGGGTATACCAAATAATCTGAATATCGATTTTTTTATAAAAATCAGTGACGTCCTGGCGAGTTTGGAAATTAAAGTTTGTGATTAAGCGCAATCCGATTTGTTCTAACCGCTTCCCAATTTCAGCCAGGGGATATTTAAAACTTCGCGGTGAGCCGATAACCCCCACATTGGCAATTTTTTTTCGCCTCCGAACAAAATTTTCAAAGTTGCAGTGCTGTTGGGGAATGAGTACAATCCTGCCGGGCATTTCTTCTTTTAGGATGTCATAAGCAAATTGAGAGGAAACAATTCCCCGCTCATCGGGGTGGTCGCGCAGCCAGTGGACATAGCGGCTGTAATCGATCATATCAAGGTAAGTTTTGCTGCCGGCGGTTTTGACATAGGCGCTCTCTGCCTCCAAATCAGGTTTGACCCAGATGCAAACGTCATTTTCCCAGCCGCTTCTTGGGTTATACTTTGCGCCTAAATACTCGGCAATTTGTTGGGCTCTAATGATGGAAGAGCCAAGCATTAAGTGCTGGTCCCTACTTTGTAAATACGGTTCAGCTGCGAAGTATGAGAGTTTCATATAGTTCATGATACCTTTTAGCAACTTTTTTCCAGGTATATTTTTCCAGTATTTGAATTCTACCGCTTAGCTTCCTCAAAGCCTTTTTGATGCTTTCGACGTCGCGCTCGACCAGAGTAACGCCTTCTAATTCCTCGGCAATCCCGGCCCTAGTCGAAATTACCGGCTTATTCATAGCCAAAGCTTCAAGCGTCGGGTTGTTGCAGCCCTCGCTCCTGCTTGCTAGTACAAGGCAGTCTATGCTTTTATAAAAGTTGGGCATTGCCTTAAGAGGTTTTACACTCCTTCGATGCCATCCATAAGAGTCAATTAGTTTCAGCCCAAGTTCACCGCATGCCTGTTTAATTAATTTAAAACCCTTGTGATCTGAGCTGTCCATATCGTGCCCGACAAAGCCAACGACAAACTTGCGGTTAAAAAGTTTTTCATCGACACCGTTGGGAATATAAATTACGTTATTTTGTTTAATTAATTTCTTGAGTTTTCTGGCCAGCGCCGGATTTTGAGCGACACAGCAAACTGTTTTTTTATAAATTTCGATTAAAACCGGCAGTTTGTCGTAGTATTCATCCAGAGTTCTTTGTGAGGCTAGGGTAGTGAAGACCTTGTTTTTATTTTCGAGAATATAATCCTTTGCCCTGCCGACAGCGCCGCTAAATAAGAAATGAATAACGCTATACTTGTTTCCATCGGGTAAGCTACGATAGTGGGCAATGTCTACTTCGTCACTTTTCCACAGTTTTTTGAAAATCTCGGCCCTATGGGTTGTAGCCCAAGGATATTGGTCGGCGTGAACTAAAAGTATTTTCATATATCAAGTATTGTAGTGCGCATGGTCTTGGTATTTTAGATAGGGATGGCTTTTTATGCTGCCTTTAATAATATTTAGTTTTAAGTTTGGGAATTGTCTCTTTACAATCGGGAAGCTTAGTTGATCTCTTTGACTCCACCGGCAAATCTCGGCCCACCAGGCTTCATTAAATTGATTGACTATCGGGATATTACGGCGGATGAGCATTCCTCCCATAACTACTTCTTCTTTGGCTGGCATGCCGATTTTTTCGTAATGCTTAATTTGTCTATTAACTTCATCGATAACCCAGGGGGTCCTGTGTTTAAAGGTTGAATTTAGCATCATTGCTTCCCAACTAAGATCTCTACGATGATAATGCTCAAAAACTGCCATATCTGCTTCTCCCAGCCATTCATCAACCAGTTTTTCAGCAGGCACGTTTAGAAATATATTGCCGTCTACCCAAATACTTATGTCGTAATCAAGAAATTTGTGAGGAAGAACCTTGTAAATTTTGGCGTTCATGACCGGGCTTGCGAATTTATTGTAGCCTGAAAGTACCTGGATGTCGCTCCGGGGCACGTCTTTGGCGTTGGTAATGGCGGTGTAGACAACTATTTTTGACATATTTTTAAATGTTGCCGACGGTATCCAGAAAAAAAGCGTCTTTGTAGTAGCCATAAGTTTCACTGATGCCGCAGTCGACAAACTTGATACCCCGCTCACAGCAATCCTTGATCCAGAGGGCCAGTAGATAAAGCCCCCAACTGTTTTTATCCAAAACACTGGCGAGATTGAAAAGGGAATTGCTCTTGTGATCATCGATGATGAGGCCAATAGCTTTGACGCCACCGGCGTCGAGCTCAATGGTTTTTAGCCAAGCCTCGGGCAGGCCTTTATTATTTTTATGGAGGTTGTTGACCAGGTCGATTCCAATCATGTGGCCGGGTCTTAGGAGGCTGTCATAGACGCCAATGAAATAATCTTTGTCAAAATTTTTAGTAACTAGTTTTCCTTCAAGTAAACTGTCTTTTCTGGCGAATGATTTAGTAGTCGGGAAGTGGCTTTTTCCCCTCTTGCTTAATTTGTCTCTCCTTTTAAGAAATCCGTCGAAGGTCGTTAGCTCACACATCCAAAACGGTTTTTTACCCGGGATCTTGCCGGCTCTATCGACCTTCTTGTTGGTAAATATCGGCCGAGGAGACCATTGGTTGACGGGTCTATCTGCAAAGATCTTTCCATCGTCAAAATTCATCTGGTCATAGAAATGCTCGAAATTAAAGGAGTAATGCCAGATACCCATGATTGGGGTAAGATTTAATTCTTTTATTGTTTTCTTGGCTTCGTCTATATTCATATTTTGGTATCTACGACCCACTTTTTTTGGCGATAAAAGTGACATGAGGTTCATGCCAGAAAATGTGATTCTCGCTACTTCCAGTCTTGCCTCGGATGTCAAGAATTTCAAACCCTGCACTGACTAATTGGTCGCGCGTCGTGGAAGGAGGCGCGCTGAACAAGAATTGAGGGCCACCGTAGGCATCGTACTTGACGTACCAATCATACAAATGCGGATTTTGTTTCTGAGCGGTGACGATCCGGATAATATTTTTAAAGTTGTCGCGGTCGGAGCCACCGCCGAAAACGTGACCGAGGAGATTATGAGTACTCATGATAAACACACC
This sequence comes from Candidatus Woesebacteria bacterium RIFCSPHIGHO2_01_FULL_44_10, assembly GCA_001792465.1. Lineage (GTDB taxonomy): Bacteria > Patescibacteriota > Microgenomatia > UBA8517 > UBA8517 > 2-01-FULL-44-10. The sequence continues at coordinate 3,707 of MGGO01000033.1, read as the reverse complement.
CCCTGGTTTAAGTACACGCCACACCTCGGCAAGACAGCGCAGGCGATCAGTCAGCGGAAACAAGCCATCTATGCCGTTAAAACTAAAAAGCGCTGCGTCAAAGCTTTTGTTCGGAAACTCCAGGGCAGCGGCATTCATGATCCGAAAATCAAGTCCAGGATATCGCTCCCGTGCACGTTCAATAAGCGGTTGGGATAAATCAATCGCCGTCACGGCGTAGCCAGCCTTTGCCAAAGACCCCGATGTTCGGCCACCACCACACCCCAGATCAATAAGTTGTGCGGGTGGCTTAGGCATGAACTCGCTTATCAAATCACGTTCGATATTCCGTAGACCCTCCTCTAGAGTGTACTGCCGGACGTTCTTCGGATTAGAGAAGTATGTGTTGTTATTCTCGACGATCGTCTGGTCTTGGTTTGTCTCTTTAGATAATCTAGCCAGGCACTTGTCAAGGTCATCAAATTTATAATTTCTGTCAAATCGCCAGGAATGGAGATACATGATCGGGGCGGTTGGCGTACCCGCTTTGAGGAAAGTTTCAAGGAGTTCTCCTTTATTTAAGTCCAACTGACAAGTGGTCAGTCCAACGACCGTCTCAGGATAATCACCTTCATTGAATGGAGGAACGAAGTAGGTTGGAGTTAGCCCTAAACCTTCCAGAATCGATTTGGCGATGGCGATTTCGCTTTCCGGCGGTTCGTGGGTATGCCAAAGTCCGTGGACTGCAATCAGATCATTTCTGTTTCTAAGATAGTTAATAAGTTCCTCGTTCTCTTCGAGTTTTTTAAAAGAGAGAAGCCTAATTTGATCGTTTGTTAGATGTGAGCGCGCATACTTGCCACAGGTTCCGATAGGGGTTATAGCCTGAATGATCTTGTAACCATAGTTGTCACAAATCTCGCAAAATTTTTTGAGTTTGGCGAGATTGGTATCAGTACCAACGTCGTCATTTCTGATAATGAATTTAGTCATGTCCTGACTCCCAGTCCTATTTTAACCCCTTCGGCAAAGGGAAAACTATTTCTCGTTAAATATTCATGTAGTGGTGCTTTATAGTTTTTATTCTTAAGTTCTGGTTTGAGCCATAAAAATTCTTGAACTACGGCGCGATCTAAGAAGGGATAGCGGGTCTCGATGGAATGGCTGCCGGCCACATACTCTTCTTTACCCAAATAGTTATATTGGCAGAAATCGTAAAAATTTTTCCATAGAGTTAGTTTTTGGGGGAATTTACCTTTAAAAGTGCTTTGTTTGGGCCAAAGAGCGTAATCGGCGATGATTTCGTCGGCGCCCTGGCCGCTTAAATAAACTTTGCGGCCCTCCCCGTGGGCCAGACGGCAGATTTTGGAAAGGGCAATCGCCGCGGTGTCATCTTGGAGGCTGCCCTCACCGCCTTTGTAACTAAAATTTTCAACCCCGGTTTTTACCCAGACTCGGTCTTCTTCAAAGTCAGTCGAGCGGGGGAGGTATTGATGATCTGGGAGGAGTTTCATTCTTTGAGTTAAAACTCCTATCTCCTCACGATCATGAATTAAGTAAGCCTTAAAGTCCACACCCTGTTTAGTAAGAGCGCAAACAATGGCGCCGCTGTCATAGCCGGAAGAAACTCCCAAGAAGCAGTCTTTAGTCACTCGCTTTTGGACCGCTTTTTCAAAGGCCACGATCCAGTCGTCGTAAGTGTCTTTGTGTTGGTTTAAATCCCATTCGTGGATTGTTTTTGACTCCTCACGCCCATCAAAGTGAACAATCTCAACAGTATTGGCCGGGATCTTTCTGCCTCCCACGCCAGACTCGTAACTGGCGCACTCCAACCCGTTTCTCCACAGTGGTTTTGTGGCAAATAAATCTGTTGCAAAAAGAGCTAGTTTGTTGTTAAAGTCATAGAGAGCAATGGCCCACTCACCGTCTAGGTGCTTAGGAAAATCAGTGCCGTACTTTTTGTAAAGCGGAATCAGGTTTTCGCCGTCACTTCTGGCAAACTTGTGATTGTAGATCTCGCCGTTGTAAAGGCAAACGATGTCATCCTCAATGTATGGTTGGGGAGTGAATTGCCCGGTAATGTGCAGGAGATTATGGACAAAAGTAAAACCGTCTCTTTTAACTTTACTTGTAAAATCCTGCCCTCTTTTTTGAATGTAAAAATTATTGCCCTTGTTCTTGTAAACTAAAATCCCACACATCTTAATATCTTTTCAATTATATTCCCCATTTGGGTCGGATTTCTTTTTCGTAATAATCTCTCCAGACACTTAAGGCGTAGAGTCCGCTCTCGTTTCTTAAGGAAGGGTTTTCTTTCGTGCCTTCGTGCCGGCCGGCAACAAAATTTCTGTGTTTGTGGGCAAACCAAGTGTTTTTATTAATCATCATTTTTCCGCCGGCTTGCCAGGTTTTAAAAACCATCTCGTGACTGTCCTGGTACATCTGGCCATAGCCTTCGGTTTGGAGTTCGCCAATGACCTCTACCCACCACTTACGCGGCATGACCCACATTGAGCCCTGCATGGCCATTGTTTCGTCAATCATGATATCTTTGCGCTCCTCATCTCGCTCTCGCCAGGGCCGGCCAGAAAATTTTACGTTGCCTTGAATGACTAATTTTTCGTAAATTACAGGTGGAATATCCATTATTTCCCATTTGATGGGATCTAGAAAGTACCTGGTGGCGGTCACAATCCAATTGGGCTGACAGGTTGCAGTTAAGATTCGATCATAACCTTTGGCAAAGGCACAATGCTGATCGCTGCGCATGATAAATTCGCCGCGGGCGACGTCAACTCCGGCATTAATCGCCCCTCGCATACCGCGATTTTTACCCAAATGGACCACGCGGACTCTTTCGTCGTTTGTGATCGGCGTCTCTGGCCAGTAGCCGTCAAGTACGGGGATAATCTCAATCTCGCCCTCGGCATTAGTAAGCAGCGAGTCAATGGTTTTGTGTACCAGTGGATCTTTGTAAGCGGGAATGACGACCGAGAGCATAGTGCCAAGAATTATATGCCAGGCTCCAGCTATTTGACAAGGAGGATATCTAGGCTTTATCTTGAAGACATGACTTGGCACAGGCTGTCGACGCGAACTGCTTGGTTGGGACTTATTTTAATCGCTGGGTTGGGAACAGTTTTTTATTTGGTCTTGGCCCGGGGGGCGAAAATATCAATTACCCAACAGCTTTTGCAGCGGCGCCAGACGATCGCCCGAGCCGAGGCGGCCAGTCTTGTGGCTTTCTTCCAAGACTTCGGTGATTCAGTTGCCGTGTTGGCGCGGTTAGGGAGTCTGGAAAGCCGGGACGCGGAGACTCTTCAGGATATGGAGGTGTTTGTCGAGCAATGGCGCGATAGTGACCTGGTTGGAGGAGTTGTCTTGACCGATAGAAGCGGGGTCGTGCGGTTTAACGCCAATGTCTCGGGGACACCGGATATCGGCGCGTCCCTGGCTGACCGGGATTATTTTGTCTGGGCGAAACAAGAGCTGGGTGAGGGAGGGCATTTTGTCGGTCAGCCGGTGGTGTCGCGGCTGGGGGCAAGTCGTGGCCAAGTAATCGTGGTGGTGGCTTCACCGGTCTTTCAAAATAACACTTTTACCGGGGTTATCGCTGCCTCAGTGAGACTGCAACCTTTAGCCGAGCGTTATTTGGAATTGATGAAAATTTCGGACACGGCCCAGACGTATCTGATTGACGAACGCGGCGATCTCTTTTACGGCAGCTC
>MGGO01000032.1:3597-5744 GCA_001792465.1 Candidatus Woesebacteria bacterium RIFCSPHIGHO2_01_FULL_44_10 | reverse complement strand
CGGCCATCCGCATTAACTCTCGCGGCGACCGCAGGTACAAAAAAGAAGCCGTCCTCTGGCTTTTAGGTATACAAGGAAAAGAAGAATAGTGTAAAATAAATTCATGCGATTTACTGCCCGAACTCCAGTCTTAGTGGGTGTCTTATCTTTCCTAATTGCCGCTGGAGTTGTTACTATTTGGTACCGTTTGACTCCGACACCGGAAAACATTATGGCGGCGGATTTGGGGTCGACTTCCTTTAGAGTTGGTTGGTACACAGCCAAACCAACCAAGGGTTGTACACTGGCAATTGCTGATGCTCCTTGGCGGTTCGTAGCTTGGGATTTTCTCAAATCTCAGTTTGACCGCCACTATACAGGTCTATATGTAAATAGAGCTTGTTTTGTTGAAACAGCTAATACCCACCTGGCAACTTTCACCAACCTTCTGGAAAATTATCCTTATCGGGTAGCCGTAATGGTTGGACCCAGAAGAGTCGAGCTTCCGATTGGCAATCCCGTAATTACTAAAAAAATTAGTGAGAGTGAAGAGCCACCTCTGCCTGAACCTGCGTATGGCGGCGTTACCTATGAAGACGAAACGCCGGTTGTTGGAGCGCTGGTTTATTTTTACAGAGGCTTGGCCGATGAGTTCAGGTATCCCTTAGCCGTGGTTACCAATAATGACGGCAACTACGCCATAGATCTGGCTAATTTCGACGATTCTGACGATATATCTACCTACGATTCATATCTGGTGGATGTGGTTGATACAGAAGGGAAACAGACACGCCAAATATTGCCACGCGACATTCACCAACCTTTCCCGCCGATCATTGTTAATAGATGAAAAAAACTCTAGCTCTATTAATTACAATAGCCCTTCTTTTTTCCTCTGTTTCTCCGGCGCTAGGGAATGGAGGATTGTATTTTACAGGAAGTAAGGAAAGTAAAAGTAGTGGTGGAGGAGGTGGGTCAACTAATACTATAGTAGTCAGCGGTGGAGGTGTTGTTAGCTCATCGGGTGCGGGTGGTGGTGGAGCTGCGTACAACGCTCCAGCTCGAGATCCTGGTGGCGGTGGGAGCGGCGGTGGAGATGGTGGCGGGGGGAGCGGTGGCGGGCTGGTGGTTAGTGGTGGTGGTGTTCAATATGTACCTCCACCGAAAGAATATAAAGTTGACGGCAAAGTTGTTTCTCAGACCGAATATGAAACGGTGGTCAAAGAGTCTCTTGCTGCCGATGCTTTTTTTAAGGATTTTGTAGCAAGTCTAAATACGTCTACTACCGGGAGTACTCCTCAATACTCGTTTAATCTCCAAGGTGTACCACCTGCCAGTACACTTAACACAACACAGAATGTCATTCAGGAGCAAAGCCTGGCCCAAAATCCGTTTAGTCTAAGTCAAATCTTCCAATCCACTCAACAGCAAAGTCTGCAGCTAAAAGCAGAGGAAACGGCAGCCAAGCAAGTTCTTGAAGCAACAAGAGCGTGCAACACCGGTAATCTGTCCGCCTGCGCTTCGGCGAGAGTAATTACAGGGACGTTGAGCCCGACAGTTGTCCAGCAGGTTGAGAAAAGTATTAATGATGACAAAGTTGCATCTAATTTAATTGGGGCGGTAAACAGTTGCCTTGGTGGTAGCAGTTTGGCTTGCGGTGTTCAAAGCACTTTACAGAGTGCTCTTCCAAGTGGTTATGGTTCAAGACTAGTTGAGGTTGCCACGCAAGTTGCACAAACTTATGGCCAGCAGACTTTATCTACATTATCCGACGAACAAACGCAGAGGTTTGTTTTGGCTACTGTCGGTTGCGTGACAGATACCTCTGGCTGTGTTGGTCAGGCCGTAAGTCAAGCCCTAAGTCGACCCTTGCCTGAAATTGCTCAGCAGGCCATCAGCACACTCTCCCGAGATGTATGTAGAGGAGACGCGGCTTGTTCTGCTGAGGCAGCTCAGATCGTTAATGAAAGGCCAGCTGAGGCACGAAGATGGGCCATTCAGCAAGAATTTAATAGCTTATGTGACACTGCTTGTCAGCAGTCTGTAGGTGGAGTCCCCGTTGGTTTGCAAGATGAGATAATTGAAGCAGCCGGACTCTCCAAATCCATAATTAATCAAAGACAGGCGGTCGTTGGTGCTGTCGTCGGGGCTGTCCAGGGTTTGGCTGC
>MGGO01000032.1:0-3476 GCA_001792465.1 Candidatus Woesebacteria bacterium RIFCSPHIGHO2_01_FULL_44_10 | reverse complement strand
TTTCGCCGACCCAGGTCACCGCGCTGATTTTTGACGATCAAGTCTCAACAGTCGGCTATGACCCGCGCGATTTAGCGGTTTTGCGGGGAATTGGCGAGGACAATTATGAAGCTGTTAAGGAGGGGTATCGTGTTGGCCAACTTCAGCTGGTCGATCCTAATAGCCCTGCGTATCAACAGTTCTACGCTGCCGTCAATGGCCAGCCGGTTATCCCAAGTTTGACGCGGGAGCAGCAGAAAAGAGCTTATCCAGGTATTCGCAGCGTTGGTCAAGGTGGTGTACCGACAAGTGTTGAGACTATCCGAGTTACACCTGAAAGTCTTTTACAGGGCCAGCTTGAAGCGGCTCGGGGGGTAAGCTTGGGTTATGTTCAATCCGAGCAGGGGGAGGACTTACTGGCAGGTAAGCCCTTTGCCCGCTTTGCTCTGGAAAATCCGGTTTTAGCCGGCCGTATTGGCAATTTCTTGACAAACGGGGTGACAATTCTGGCTGGAGCTGGGGAAACAATTTCTATGTCTAGTCGCACAGTTCTCAACCCAGCAGAGATGGCTAGGTTGACAGTTATTGCACCAAGACAAGAATCGCTTTTTTTTCCATTACTGAGTGCAGTTCAGACGATTCGGGAGAACAATCAAGAGTTAAGAGGATTGCGAGGGGAAGAACGGCAAACGTTTTTTACAAACAGGGCCGAAACATTTGTCACGGATCGGGCAACGTATGAATCTTGTAATAGTGGTAATGGCGCATGTGCTGCCTGGAACGCATACAATATTATCAATCAAGCTGCGCAAAAACCTGGCGCAACGGAAACAACCAGAGCAGTTGCCCAACAGGCTGCCTCAAGCTATCTACTTAATTTGGAAACACAAAGACAAGATGCAACAACTATTGATGTAATTGCTGGTGTAGGCTCATTTTTCGGTGGAATTGCTTCACCCAATATCGGACTTGATTTATTAGTTGGTCAAATAGCTGGTGCCGGGCAAACAATTTTTAGAGAAATTTTTATTGACACACCTCAGGAAGCCCTGGCCAGAGCCGGACGGCAGTATTTGTGGGAGAATCGTGGGCAAACTGATGAGGCAACAGTGAATTCTTTGCAACAGGACTCGGCTGCAACTTTTTGGGATGGTGTGGCAAGAATGTTTCGAAATATGGAACAACAAGCAACAGTTGGAGGTGGAATTGATGTGGGTCTGGCCGGTGTTGGTACAGTCCTCGGCCGCGGTGTCCGCGCACTGGCCGGCACCCCCACTGAGGTTGTCGAACAAGTCGTAGTTGTCCCTCGAACCAGCGTTGCGGATTATACCCCCCGGACGTCTGGCCCACTTTTTGGTACCCAACCTGCCTTTACAAGAGGGGCCGCCAGAATAGGGTTTATTGACAACTTAGCTGACGATTTTAGACGTGGACTTCTTGAAGCCGAGAGTTTTGTCTTTCCAGAGAGAGACCCATTTGGTGGCCTTCTTGGCGGTGCCCGCCGCTCGGATCAACTTAATGCTCCTGGGAGAATTGGGGGTGGGATGGGTGAAACTGTTAAAGCAATTACTGGAAGAAGTGGGAGAACTTACGATTTACAAAGAACCGGCTCGGAAGGAAATTTTGTTGTTGACGTAGTTGATCCTCAAGCCGGTCAACTAGCTGGACAATATCGAGTTTATACAAATGACAACTACTCACAGGTCCTAAATCAAAATCCTGATTTACCTCCTTTGCCACAGGAAGTCGAAACATTCTATTCAAGATTCGATGTTTTTTCTCAGTATCAAGGAGATGGTTTATCAACTCTAATGTTGCAGGATGTTTTTACTGAGATGGAGAAACTTGGAGGTAGGCATATTGAGAACTTTAGTACTATGGGTGCGGAGAGACTTCTTTCCAGATACATGGATCAAGGTTATAAACCATTTATTGATCCAACAACCGGTCAGGAATTCTGGTACAAAGATTACTTCGAATAGGTTATAATGGGCACGCCCATTTGGATGATAAAAGAATTGGTTTCAGTTTACAAGTTTAGTGGTAGAGATGTAAGTGTTCATCAGGTTCACCCTGACAAAGGTGAGAAAATGTTTGGGCAGCAGGCTCGGGTGGTTTCCCGAACGGCTGATTTTATCGCCGTTAGTTTTTTAGTTAACGAAGGATCGCAAAAGGAATTTGGTTTTGATGTCTTTAGCAAATTGGATAAAGAAAGATTTGAAGTGTTAGTAAATTCATGTAACGACTACGCCGAACTGGCAAAAAAGTTATCAGAAATTGTTCCGGAAGGAATTGTTGTTGCTTTCTAATTTTTCTTGACAAAACATACACACTTGTGTATTGTGTATGTATGGCGATGGTGAGAATGCAAATCTTGGTTGACCCTGAGCTTAGAGAGGACATATTGGCCTATGCTGACGAGTATGATCTTTCCATTTCTGAGCTGGCCAGGGAGGCGTTTGGGGATAAAGTGAAGCCTAAAAAGAGGGGCAAAGGCAATGCTGGAGATACACTTCTGAAAATGGCGGCTCATGGGTTCAAGGGTGGTCCAAGAGATTTGGCGACCAATGATGAGTATTTATATGGGAAGGACGCTCCATGATTTTTATTGACGCCGATGCCTTTATTGGTATTTACAAAAAAAGTGATCCTCATCACAAGAACGCTGTGAGAATATCTGAGAATTTACAGGAAGATGGTACCGGCGTGGTTACTTCTTGGGATGTTGTAGACGAAGTGGCGACAAAACTTTCGTATCAAGTGGCCAGAAAGATTGCAATTCAGTTTTTAGATGATTTGGGTGGCGGAAATATAAAAGTTGTGTTTGTTGACAGTAAACTGGCCAAAAAGGCGCAGAGAATTTTCAAAAAACAAACTTCTAAGAGGGTTAGTTTGACCGATTGTACCAATATGGCCATTATGCGGGAGATGAAAATTAAGACAATTTTTTCTTTTGACATCCACTACGAGCAAAATGGCTTTAAGTTTTTGGGGTAGAAAAATGTAGTATAATTGATTTATGGCGCTTGTGTGGGACTATGATCCGGGGGAATTGGCCAAAACAGAGTCTGGAAGGATAAAAATACTGGAGCGGCAGATAAACTACGGACCCGGTGAAGGGGAGAAAATTAAAGCAACTGACGTTAAGAAGTATTGGAACAAACTAAGTCTGTTTCCTGAGAGACAGCGACTAATGGAACTCCTGATATGGGGCAAAACTCGATCTTAACCCTGGAACAAAACCTTGTTTTTGGCAAGCTTGCGGAAAGTAAATATTTAACCGGTAATTTTTACTTCACCGGTGGTACGGCCTTGAGTGAGGTATATCTCAAACATCGAGAAAGTGTTGACCTTGATTTTTTTTCGCAGGGCGAGTTTGACACTCAAACAGTATTTAACGAAATTACTGGAATTGCCAGAAAGCTTGGTATTAAACTGAAACCCCAGCGAATTGAAAATACTCACATTTTTCTTTTTGAGTTCTTGAACAAAGTTCA
>MGGO01000031.1:111366-118209 GCA_001792465.1 Candidatus Woesebacteria bacterium RIFCSPHIGHO2_01_FULL_44_10 | reverse complement strand
GAGAAAAGATTTGCCGGGAATCAGGTATCAGGTAGTAAGGGGAAAGTTTGGTAGCGGTGGAGTGGTAGGCAGAAAAAGAGGTCGCAGTCGTTACGGAACAAAGAGAGGAGGTACCGGTGCCAAGGAGAGGCCCAGTGAAACTACGGAGGGCTAGCCCAGACCCGATTCACGCTAACCTATTAGTTACAAAGCTGATTAACCGTAGCATGAAAGACGGGAAGAAGTCTGTGGCGACGAATCAAATTTATAAAGCCTTTGATATCGTTGCTGCCAAGACCAAGAAAGACGCGCTGGAGATATTTAATGCCGCCATTGAAAATATTAGGCCGACAATGGAAGTTAGGCCCAGAAGAGTTGGGGGAGCTGCTTACCAGGTACCCATGCCTGTTCGGGGAGCACGAAGAGATTCACTGGCCATACGGTGGCTTATTTTTGCCGCCCGGGCGCGCGGATCGGAGTTAAGGACATACGCCGACAAATTAGCGGCTGAAATAGTCGATGCTGCCGCTGGTGAGGGCGGCGCCGTCAAAAAGCGAGCAGACATTGAAAGAATGGCGGAAAGCAACCGTGCCTTTGCTCATTTTAGATGGTGAGCTGGGGTTTATAGGTCGGGACTTCAAAAATCATCTTGTCAAGATCCTTTGGGGATAATTTTTCAGAAGCGTCAAGGATTTCAATACCAATTAACTTTCGCCCCGCGTAATCGACATTAAGTCCCTCCCTAATTTCCTCTGTTTTGGTACTTTTTCTCTTGGGGTTAAAAGAGATATACATGGCGTCGGCAACTGAATCGTAAGTAACTTTCATATTTGTATCTTACTCTTTAATTCTGCTGGTGGCAAGCCAATGGCAGGTAATAATGATAATTTCTTTGTTTTTTACAGCCACGACTTTTAAATATTTGTTTCCCAATCTTTTGAGATAAATCTTGGCGATACTTTTTCCGGGAATTTTAATGTCGGGATTTTTGAGGCAATTTTCGACGCTCGATTTCTCAATTTTACGCAGCTTCAGCATCTCAAGCGCATGCTTTGTGTACCTAATTTTCATTGGAGTAATTTAATGCTACTACGATTCTAGCTGTGGTACCAAATTTGATTAGGCCCAACAATCTTGGTACAATTTGGTACTGCTTCCGCTGGGAGGCAGTTTTTGTTGTAAACTTAAAAGACATATGCCGGCGCAACAAATCAAAAGAAAGTCAGCCATTACCAGTACGGTTACCAAAAACCGTGACGTTGCTATGGAGTTAATCCGAAATATTGGGATTATTGCCCACATTGACGCTGGGAAAACCACAACTACCGAACGCATCCTTTTTGAAACCGGGAAAACCTACCGCTTGGGCAGTGTTGATGAAGGAACTACAGCCACCGACTGGATGGAACAGGAGCGCGAGCGTGGCATCACTATCGTATCCGCAGCTATCACCACTTTTTGGAAAGACCACAGAATAAATATCATCGATACTCCCGGACACATTGACTTTACGGCCGAGGTTGAACGATCACTGCGGGTTTTGGATGGAGCCGTGATGGTTTTTGACGGCCGCACTGGCGTTGAATCCCAGTCAGAAACTGTTTGGCGCCAAGCCAATAAGTACAAAGTTCCCCGAATTTGTATCTTAAATAAATTAAATCTAATTGGTGCTGATTTTGAAGGAAGCATCAAATCAATTAAAACCAGACTTGGGGCCAATGCCGCGCCGATTCAGATTCCCGTTGGTTTAGAACACGATCTTCATGGCGTCGTTGACTTAATTTTCATGAAGGCACTCACTTACAAAGCGGTTGAGGACATTAAACTTACCCAAGAGGAAATTCCTGCCGACTTGGTTGAAAAAGCCCAAAAGTACCGCCAAGAATTAATCGAGGCTACGGCCGAATTTGACGACGAAACGCTGGCTAAATATTTGGAAGGAAGTAAGTTGTCAGGCGAAGACGTCAAAAGAGCAATTCGCAAAGGGGTCGTGGCTGGCAAATTCTTCCCCATCTTGGGAGGGGACAACAGAACCGCGACTACCCAACTTCTTTTGGACGCCGTTGTTGATTATCTTCCTTCACCTTTGGATGTGCCCGACGTAGAGGGAGAAAACCCAAAAACAGGCCAAAAAGAAGCCAGGAAAGCAGATAGAGATGAACCCCTCGCCGCCCTTGCCTTTAAAGTCGTCACCGACCCCCACGTTGGCCGCCTGGTCTACGCTCGAGTTTATTCCGGCAAGCTGGCTGCGGGGGACACGGTAATGAATTCCAGCCGACAACTGACGGAACGAATTGGCAAATTAGTCTTGATGCACGCCGACCAAAGAGAGCTGATTGAGGAGGCTTACGCCGGTGAAATTGTAGCTATTGTCGGAGTAAAAGATACAACTACGGGCAATACACTTTGTAACCCAGCCAAGCCTATTTTACTGGAATCAATTACTTTCCCCGAGCCGGTTATCTCTCTTGCCATTGAACCGGCGACTAAAAATGACCAGGAAAAAATGGGGCTGGCGCTGACGAAGCTTTCAGATGAGGATCCGACTTTCAGGATCAGATCCGACGTTGAAACCGGCCAGACAATTATTTCGGGTATGGGGGAACTTCAGCTTGAGATTTTAGTCGACCGGATGAAAAGGGAGTTTAACGTTGACGCTACAACCGGTAAACCGCAGGTTGCCTACAAGGAAACCATTAAGCAGGAAGCCACGGGCGAAGGTAAATACATCAGGCAGACCGGAGGCCGCGGGCAGTATGGTCATTGTTTGTTGCGCATTGAGCCGATGGCCCGAGGCGAAGGCTTTGAATTTATCAACAAAATCAAGGGTGGAGCAATTCCCGGCGAGTTTATCTCCCCGATTCAAAAGGGAGTGGTCGAAAAAATGGAAAAGGGCATCTTGGCCGGATTTCCCATGGTTGATATGCGAGTATCAGTTTACGACGGAAGTTTCCACGAAGTTGATTCAAGCGAAATTGCTTTCAAAATCGCCGGATCTCTTGCTGTCGAAGAGGCAGCTCGGAAAGCCAATATGGTTCTTCTTGAACCGATTATGAAGGTTGAGGTAACCACCCCCGAGGAGTATATGGGGGACGTCATTGGTGACCTTTCCAGCCGTAGGGTGCAAATCAGAGGAACAGAGGGACAAGGAGATTTTACAATGATTAATGGTTTTGGCCCACTGGCTGAGCTTCGAGGGTACGCGACCAATTTGAGAAGCATTTCCAAAGGTAGAGCTAGTTTTTACATGGAGCCATCCCACTATGAAGAAGTCCCCGCCAACATCGCAGCTAACTTGATCGCTAAGAAAGAAAATTGATAATATGGTAGATACAGACCCCAAAGTAAAGAAAGAAATTGCTCCGCAAACAGACGTTTTTCTTGATAATTTTCAAAGGCTATTATCTCTCCCGCCCGACAAACTTCCTTTTATTGAGGGTGGGTCGCCCTTAGGGAATATCCGGATTTTTCAGGCTGCCCCGGCAGAATTGGCCTTTTTCAATGACAAAGAGAACCCTGAAGCAATAGAGATTTTAGTAGATCCGGACCTTCCGCCAGGTTACAAAATGTTAGATCACGATAGAATTTTAAAAAGATATGGTGATGAATTTGGTAAAAGAAGGGTTTCGGCTGGTCCGAATAACACTTGTCAATCTTTTTTGGTAATAGACAATGTGGGTCAGAGACACTTAGTTTTAAATGGGCCTATCGGGGAGCTTATGTCAAAGTTTTACCTTGATAAATGGGATGCCATGAGGAGAAAATATCGAATCGATGGTTGGATTGGGATTTTAGGATTTGCATTTAATAATGGGTCAGCCTTATTCCAAGATTTTGATGTACTTGTAGATAAACTGCGAGAAATGCGCTCCGATTACGTACTTGGACGAATTCGATAGTTAAAAAAAGAGTCTTGAGAGAAATGGGGCTTGTGTTGCCCTGTTTAGTTTGGTAGAATACTAAAAGATATTATGGCAGCAGATACAGCAAGGAAAAAGTTTGAGAGGACAAAGCCGCACGTCAACGTCGGTACTATTGGCCACGTTGACCACGGTAAAACTACCCTCACTTCGGCCATCACCACGGTTCTTTCCAAGCAACCGGGAAACACAACCAAAGCTTACAAATTCGACGAGATAGACAATGCCCCAGAGGAAAAAGAACGCGGAGTAACAATTAATATTACCCACGTTGAATACGAGACAGAAAAACGGCACTACGCCCATATTGACGCTCCCGGCCACGCTGATTACATCAAAAACATGATTACCGGTGCTGCTCAGATGGACGGAGCAATTTTGGTCATTTCAGCCGCGGATGGGGCGATGCCCCAAACCCGTGAGCACGTCATTTTGGCCCGCCAGGTCAACGTCCCGGCCTTGGTAGTTTTCTTGAATAAGGTAGACACGGTTGACGACCCCGAAATTTTGGAGTTGGTTGAATCGGACATCCGTGATCTTTTGAAGAAATACGAGTACCCAGGAGACGAAATCCCCATCATCAAAGGCAGCGCACTTAAAGCCATGGAGGGCGACGCCGAAGCCGAGAAACAAATTCTTGAGCTCATGAAAGCCGTGGATGAATACATCCCGGAGCCCAAGCGTGAAACCGACAAGCCATTTTTGATGGCGGTTGAAGACGTTTTCTCAATCAAAGGTCGTGGAACAGTCGTCACCGGCCGCGTTGAACGCGGCAAGCTTAAAGTAAACGAAGAAGTGGAAGTTGTGGGTATTAAGCCCACCGACAAGACTGTGGTTACAGGTCTTGAAATGTTTAGAAAGACTCTTGATGAAACAGTTGCTGGAGACAACGTTGGAGTACTGCTAAGGGGCAAAGGTAAGGACGATGTTGAGCGCGGGCAGGTTTTGGCCAAGCCGGGTTCAATTACTCCTCACACCGAATTTGAAGCCGAAGTCTACATTCTTTCCAAAGAAGAGGGTGGAAGGCATACACCATTTTTTACCGGTTACAAGCCACAGTTTTTTATAAGAACTGCTGATGTCACCGGTGAGGCCACACTTCCGGAGGGAATCGAGATGGTCATGCCCGGAGACAACGCTAAAATGACAGTTAAACTCATTGTTCCCGTCGCGATCGAAGAGGGCATGAGATTTGCCATCAGAGAGGGAGGCAAAACAGTTGGTGCTGGAGTTGTCTCCAAGATCATCAAGTAAGTTCGCACCTTTACGCCCATGCCAGCAGGAAGATTAAGAGTCAAACTTAAGGCTTACGATCACCGTGTCATCGACGACGCGGTAGTCAAGATATTGGATACTGCCATGGCAACCGGCGCGAAAATAGTTGGCCCCATACCGTTACCTACAAAAAGGACTGTAATTGCGGTACAAAAGTCACCATTTGTCAATAAAGACGCCCGTGAGCACTTTGAAATTTTGGTTCACAAAAGACTGGTTGACATTTTGGATCCCTCGGATCGCACCATAGACTCTCTAGGCAACCTCGATCTGCCTGCGGGAGTAAGCATTGAAGTGAAGATGTAAAGTCTCAATGAACCAGTTGTTTCTGCCCCATGTTTTGTTCAAATGGAATCTGAATCAAAAAGGTTGACACCAAACGGACAAGCAGAAAGGCTTTTAGAAGGGGCTGACGTACCTGGTGTTGTAAATGTCATGATTGGCGATGGTTATTCTTTGTGGGAAATAGCTTGTGGAATGAGAATGTGTGGTTATAATGTGAATTTTGTGAGAGATGATAAACTGAAGCTTACGACAATTGTGATTTCGGAAAAACCGATTATTGACATGTTGGCAGACGTGGGAAGATCAGCCTTTGATGCCACCCGACATTCTAAAGCGTATCCACAAGAGGTCGCTATTGGTGATTTAAGAGAAAGTTTAGGTTACTTACTTGAGAATTGGGAAGATATAGAATTTCCCACAGGATATTGTTTCACCAGGCATGAAAAATGACTTGCAATCGGTAAGTATTGAAGTGAAGATGTGATTTTATGTCTGAAAACAAAGAAGTAAGGCGAATGGACCCGAAAGCTCGAGAGCTTATATTTCCTGAAGCGCACGCGACAATAGAAGAGATTCTTAGAGAGCTTGATGAAGATCCGAGGGCGGCACAAGGCATATCAAGTTATGGGCATGGTATAGGAATGCTTTCGGCAGTCTTATATGCAAATTGTGAGGCGCATAATTATAATGTGCAAAAAATAAAGTTTAAAGAGGCCGCTCTGGCATTGGTTAAACGATATGGTCCAGAAATAATTGAGGTTATGAAACCAGAACTCAAAAAGGCTTTGGATTGGGATGAGTCAGAAAAGTAAATTTATATCTCGCGCTGGGGAGAAGCTTCAGAAGGCGCTCAATGAATTCAAAATTGACGTTGAGGGCAGGATGGTTGCTGATTTTGGTAGCAGCACAGGTGGGTTTGTAGATTGTCTTTTGCAAAACGGTGCCAAGAAGGTGTACTCGGTAGACACGGCCTACGGAGAGCTTGATTGGAAGTTAAGAAACAATCCCAAAGTGGTGGTTTTAGAACGCACTAATGCCATGCACGTTCCTCTGCCTGAAAAAGTCGATGTCATAACCATTGATGTTGGTTGGACAAAACAAAAACTTGTCTTGCCTAATGCCTTTGCCAATCTCAAAAAAGCGGGTTTGATCATTTCTTTAATTAAACCTCATTATGAAGCCCCAAAGAATTTTTTAGTAAAAGGAAGGCTTGAGAATGAGAAAGTTGAAGAAATTATTAAGCTTGTTTCTGGTGAGATTGAGGCTGTAGGCGGAAAGGTAGAGAAAATTGTTGAATCCCCCATTACCGGTGCCCGGGCCGCCAACCGCGAATTTCTAGCCCTTATTTCTTGCAGAGAGTAGCCTCGTTTGCTATAATTGTCGG
>MGGO01000031.1:103228-111341 GCA_001792465.1 Candidatus Woesebacteria bacterium RIFCSPHIGHO2_01_FULL_44_10 | reverse complement strand
TAACCACGCTTGAGCCAAGATGTGCGATTTAAGGGCATCACTTGGTGCCTTTTTTCGTGGAAATATGATCGATACGATACTCGCGACCAAAAAGGATATGGGCCAGGCTTTTATTGACGGGAAAAGAATTCCGACGACAAAGCTTGTGGCCGGGCCGTGCGTGGTGACCCAAATTATTGACAAGGATAAAAACGGTTATTGGGGACTCCAGCTTGGGTTTGGGGAGAAGAAAATAAAAAATACCACCAAGCCACTCCGGGGCCACCTAAAAAAAGCAGTCAAAGCGGGCGAAAAATTTCCCCGCTTTTTACGTGAGATGAGAGTTGACCAAGAGCCCGAAGCAAAAGTCGGAGACCCCGTCGCAGTCTCCGACATTTTTGTTGTTGGAGATAAAGTTATTGTCACGGCCACTTCCAAAGGAAAAGGCTTTGCGGGGGGCATGAAGCGTTGGGGTTTTAAAGGGGGACCTGCTACCCACGGTCAGTCAGACCGTGCCCGAGCCATAGGGTCAATTGGCCAAGGAACAACCCCAGGGAGAGTCCACAAAGGCAAAAAGATGCCAGGTAGAATGGGGACAGATACAGTTACCGTCAAGAATTTGAAAGTGCTTAGTATTGACGAGGCCAAAAATGAAATTTTAGTTTCCGGGCCAGTGCCTGGACCAAGAGGAGGCTTGGTGATAGTTAAAAAATAATGCCGAAAGCAGATACTTACAGCTCAAAAGGGACAAAACAAGAAGGTGTTAATTTGCCTAAGGCTTTGTTTGGTGAGAAACAAAACGATAAACTGCTGGCCCAGGCAATTCACGTTTATCGTGATCGCCAACACTTGGGTAATTCCAAAGTAAAGACAAGAGGTGAAGTGACAGCAACAACCCGGAAATGGTATCGCCAAAAAGGAACCGGAAGAGCAAGGCACGGCGCTGTCTCAGCCCCACTTTTTGTCGGCGGCGGGGTTGCCCACGGGCCAAAAGGCGTTAAAAAGCAGTTGTCACTCCCCAAAAAAATGAGGCAAAAAGCTCTGGCCCTGGCGCTATCTGCCAAAGCGAAGGATGGCAAGGTTGTGGTCATAACTGGGCTCGAGATTCTTACCAAAACCAAGGAAGCCCAGAAGCTTTTAACCAAAGTCGGAAAAGGTGCTAAGAAATTTACTTTGGCCTTGGCTGACAAGTCGGCTGGAGCTGTCAAAGCATTTCGAAATATCAGCAACGTCAACATTGTATTTTTTAGCGACCTAAACGCGCACAGCGTTTATTTTGGCGGAACAATTTTAGTAGACAAGGAGGCATTAAAATGAAACTAACTCCGGTATTAACCGAAAAGAGTTTAGGAGAGACAAAGAAAGGTAATTTCACTTTTTTGACTAGCCCGATGGCAACCAAATATCAAGTAAAAAACCTTGTGGAAAAAACTTTCGGGGTGACTGTAACTGACGTGCGGACGTTGAATATGAAAAAAAGAGTTACGACAAATGCCAAGAGAAAAAAGAAGATAATTGCAGCCGTCAAAAAGGCCGTGGTAACCCTGAAAGAGGGAGACAAAATAAAAGTCTTTGAAGTCAAATCATGAGAAAACTAAAAACTATATTACCAAAAAAATCCGGAAGAGCAGGAGGAACGGTTTCTGTTCGTCACCAAGGTGGCAGGCAAAAAAGATACCTGCGAGAAGTAGATTTTAAACGTGCCAAAAGGGATGTTTGGGCACGAGTTGAGGCCATTGAGTACGATCCGAACAGAAATGCTGATCTTGCTCTTCTGGTCTATACTGACGGTGACAGAAGATATATCCTTGCCCCCGCGGGACTAAAACTGGCAGACAAGATAATTGCGGGGGAATCTGCTCCCTTTGAACCGGGGAATGCTTTACCGCTTTCTAAAATTCCAACCGGCACTCAGATTCATAATATTGAAATTAAACCGGGTAAAGGTGGGCAGCTGGTTAAGTCAGCCGGAGCCGCCGCAGTCGCCCAAGGGCCGGAGGGTGACCATTATCTGATAAAATTGCCGTCTGGGCAGATAAGAAGATTTGACTCTAATTGTTATGCCACAATCGGGCAGGTGGGCAACGCCAGCGTTAGGACAAGAAACTTAAGGAAAGCAGGGACGAAGCGCAAAATGGGCATTAGACCAAGCGTGCGCGGTACGGCACAAAACCCGCATTCTCACCCCCATGGTGGTGGAGAGGGCAGGAGTGGAGTGGGTCTAAAGTACCCCAAAACCCCTTGGGGCAAGCCGGCAGTCGGTAAAACCAGAAAAAGGAAGAAATATTCAGATAAACTGATAGTTAAAGATCGAAAGCGAGGACCGCATGTCTAGAAGTAGTAAAAAGGGACCATTTGTAGATGAAAGATTGGTAAAAAAGGTAGCTGCCGGTGGTGGGGAGAAGGGCAAGGCCATCAAAACTTGGTCCAGATCAAGCCAAATTGCACCTGAATTCGTGGGAAAATATTTCTCGGTTCACAACGGCAGAATTTTCGTAGAAGTTTTTGTGACCGAGGACATGGTTGGCCACAGACTAGGGGAGTTTGTCCCAACAAGGACATTTAGAGGTCACGGTCAAGTTGTCAAGAGAATTGTGGAGAAAACCTAATGCAGGCAGTTGCAACACATAAATATTTGAGAATGTCACCGCGCAAAGTGCGCGAGGTTGCTGATATGATCAGGGATTTGACGCCCAGTCGAGCTCTTGAAGTTTTGCCTCACGTTCGCCGAGTTGCGGCAGTGCCTTTGGCAAAGGTGATAAAAAGCGCGGTTGCCAACGCAAAGCAAAAAGAGATTAACGAAACGGACTTAGTTTTTACCGAGATTCAGGTTACCCAAGGGCCAATTTTAAAAAGGGGTAGACCGGTTTCAAGAGGCCAATGGCACCCGGTTCAAAAAAAGATGAGTCATATCAGAGTAGTTTTGACAAGTTCCGAAAAGGAGAAAGGAGCTAAAAGTGGGACAAAAAATTAATCCAATCGGTTTCAGAGTAGGAAGCTTTAAAGGCTGGAAAAGCCGCTGGTTTTCGGAAACTTCCGGTTACAAAGACCTTTTAATTGAGGACATTAGAATCCGTGAGGATTTGATGGAGAAGTTAAGAGTGGCGGGGATTACGAGCGTCGAAATCGAAAGATTGCCAAAAAGCATCGCTATAATTCTTACGGTCTCGCGGCCTGGGGTGGTTATTGGCCGTGGTGGGACGGGGATAGAAGACGTCAAAAAAAGGGTGCTTGCGACAATCAAGTCTGTCCGCGGCAGCGTTCCCAAGGATTTGAAAGTAGATTTACAAGTGACTGAAGTGAAAAATTCGGAAGTGTCGGCACAATTGGTCTTAGATAGGATAGTGGGCGAGCTTGAGCGCAGAATGCCCCAGCGGCGCGCGGTAGGCAGGGCCATCGAAAGAGTAATGCAAGCAGGTGGCCTGGGAGTAAAAGTAGTCCTTGCCGGTAGAATCGGTGGAGCTGACATTGCCCGGGTTGAAAAGTATCAACAAGGATCCGTTCCGACTCAGACAATGAGAGCAAACATTGATTACGCCGAGCGGCCGGCCCTCTTGAAAAAAGGGTACGTTGGAGTAAAAGTTTGGATTAACAGGAAGAACGAGGAATAAAAACAATGTTGCAACCGGCACGAAGAAAGTTCAGAAAAGATTTCAGAGGCAAAATGCGTGGGAAATCAACCAGGGGAAGTGAGATCTCATTCGGCGAATTTGGATTAAAGGCTTTGGAAAGAGGCTGGATGACGGCGCGTCAGATTGAGGCCGCCAGGCGCGCAACTACCCATGCTCTTAAAAGAAAAGGTAGAGTGTGGGTCAGGGTTTTCCCGGACAAACCAATTACCGGCCGGCCGGCTGGCCAGAGAATGGGCGGGGGTAAAGGAGACATCCAACAACATGTTTGTGTAATTAAACCCGGGAGAATGATTTTGGAAATCGCCGGAGTAGAGCAAGACGTGGCTGAGTTAGCTCTAAGGCGCGCGGCGGCAAAAATCCCGATGAAGACAATTTTTGTAGCGGAGGAATAAAAAAAATGAAAAAACTGGAACTTACTAAATTAAGAGAGAAATCAATCAAAGAATTGGAAAAGCAGGTTGAGAAAATAAAGTTGCAAAAGGCCCTAACAGAGGCTAAAATGGCCGTCGGTAAAGAGAAAAACTTAAAAGCCGTAGCTGGGCTCAAGCGTGACATTGCCCAGATTTTGACAATAATTAAAGAGAAAGAGAAGGCCGAAGGATGAAAATATTTACCGGAAAAGTAATCTCAAAAAAGATGGCAAAGACGGCAACGGTCGAAGTTGTAGATATTTCGGCGCACCCGGTTTACAAAAAGCGAATCAGAACAACCAGGAAATACCAAGTACACGACGAGGTGGGTGTGAAAGTTGGAGAGACGGTTCGTTTTGTTGCCAGCCGCCCTATAAGTAAAACCAAAAGATGGAGGATAATACATGATACAGCTAAGAAGTAGATTAAAACCAGCAGATAATTCGGGAGCGAAGAAGTTTATGGTAATTGGCGTTTCGACCAAGCTTGGCCGGACGGCAAGCCTAGGCGACACAGTTTCTTGTGTGGTTGACCAGGCTGATCCCAACGGTGCGGTTAGCGACAAAGAAAAAGTGAAAGTAGTCATTGTGCGGACTAAAAAAGAAGTGGGAAGAACCGATGGGACCTATGTCCGTTTTGACGACAATGCGGGCGTGGTGATTGATAAAACCGGTCTTCCCAGGGGAACCAGAATCTTGGGTCCCATAGCCCGGGAAGTAAAAGACGCAGGATACACCAAAATTGCATCACTGGCTCGGGAGGTGGTCTGACAAGACCATCCTGAACGAAGTCGAAGGATCTATATGAATAAATTTAAAAAAGGAGACACCATCAAAATAATGGCGGGTAAAGACAAAGGCCGTGAGGGTAAAGTTGAAATGGTTTTGGCCAAAGCCAACTCTGTCGTCGTTGTCGGAATGAATATTTATAAAAAGCACATTAAAGCCTCTGTCGCGGTTGACAAAAAAGGCGGCGTGTATGACATTCCCCGACCGATAGATGTTGCCAAAATCGCTCTTATCTGTCCCAATTGTAAAAAAGTTACCAGAATAGGTTTTAAGGAAGGCCAGCGCGTTTGCAGAAAGTGTGGCAAGAAGCTTGAAAAAGGAGGCACTAAATGAGTCTAAAACAAAAATACGAAAGCCAAATAAGACCGGCTTTGATGAAAGAGTTTGAGATAACCAATGTCATGGCGGTCCCGAAGATGGAAAAAATTGTGGTCAACATGGGAACACAGGATATTCTGAAGGACAAAGGTGTCAGGGAGCAGTTAATGAGCGAATTTGCTAAAATAACGGGTCAGACGCCAAATGCTCGGCTAGCCAGAATTTCCGTTGCCGGTTTTGGAGTACGCGAGGGTAACCCAGTTGGTTTGGCCGCAACACTGCGGGGCGGGCGAATGTACGATTTTTTTGAAAGGTTGGTTGCTGTTGTTCTTCCCAGACAGCGGGATTTTAGGGGCGTTCCGACTAAAAGCTTTGACGGCAGTGGCAATTACACCCTAGGAATTGCTGAGCACACCGTGTTTCCCGAAGTCGACATGGCAAAAGTAGATAAGCCCAGGGGTTTGGAAATTACGATTGTGACAAATACAAAAAGCACTGATAGGGCGAGAAAATTACTTGAGCTGTTGGGGATGCCTTTTGCGAAGGAGGAGGAAAGTGGCAAAAACTAGTAAAGAAGTCAGAGAAACCAAGAAACTAAAATATAAAACGAGGTACACAAACCGTTGTCGAATTTGTGGTAGATCGCGGGGTTACATCCGAAGGTTTGGTTTGTGCAGAACTTGTTTTAGGAAGCGGGCTCACCTCGGGGAAATCCCCGGGGTTAAGAAAGCAAGTTGGTAACTATGACAAATTATCCTGTTGGTGATTTTCTAATCAGAATTAAAAACGCAGCCAAAGCCGGCCACAAAGATGTGGTGGTTGATTCAACTGGGCTAATCAAAGCCGTGGCAAAAGCCTTAAAAGAAGAAGGAATAGTGGGTGACGTTGTGGAGAAAGCCAAAAAGTTAACTCTGCGCCTAACTTACAAAAAGAAAGAACCCTTACTCATTGACTTGAAACTTGTAAGCAAGCCCGGTTTACGCGTCTATATGAGTCGCGACGAATTGCAAAAAAGAAGGAGAAGCTCGATACTCATTTTAACCACGCCCCTGGGCGTGATGTCGTCTGCTAAGGCACTTAAAAAAGGAGTTGGTGGAGAGGTAATAGCGGAGGTTTGGTAATGGCAAGAATGGGAAAACAACCAGTACTTTTGCCCGAAGGCGTCACTGCCGAGGTTTCTGCTGGCGCCATCGGCATTAGTGGGCCGAAGGGGACTTTGCAAAGAAAGTTACCTAGAGGCTTAGCCGTGACGACAGTAGCAGATAGCCTTGTCGTTGAGAAGAAAAAAAACACTAAGGACGCTGACGCTCTCCAGGGGACAATCAGAGCCCACATCCTAAATATGGTGAGTGGAGTCACCCAAGGGTGGGAGAAAAAGTTGGAAATTGTGGGCGCAGGGTACAGGGCCGAAATGAAAGACGGGAAGTTGGTTTTGGCCATCGGCTATTCTCACCCTGTAATTTTTGACGCACCCGAAGGCATTAGCTTTGCCGTTGAAAAATTAGACATTACGGTTGCCGGGGCCGACAGAGAAGTTGTGGGACAAACGGCAGCCAGAATTAGAGCGGCTCGGCCACCCGATGTTTACAAGGGGAAAGGCATTAGATATAAAGGTGAAGTGGTTAGAAAAAAGCCCGGAAAACAGGCAGCCAAGGTGGGGGAATAAAGTATGCGAGAGGCTAGAAGAAAAAGAATCAGAGCAAAAATTTCAGGTACGCCGCTGCGTCCAAGACTTTGTGTTTTTCGTTCCAACAAAGCTCTCTACGTTCAGCTGGTCGACGATACTAAAGGCCACACCCTGGCTGCAGCAACAGGAAACGACGCCAAGGCTCTGGGAGCTGAGATTGCAAAGATTGCCATTGCCAAAAAAATCAAAAGGGTCGTTTTTGATCGCGGTGGCTATGCCTACCACGGTAAAATAAAAGTATTGGCCGAAGCGGCCAGAGAAGGGGGTTTGAGTTTCTAATGGCATACCAAAATTACGCCCAACAGGAAAGAGATTACGAAGTAGTCAAAATCAACAGAATTTCCAAAAAAACCAAAGGTGGAAATCAAGTTCGATTTTCTGCTTTGGTGGTGGCCGGGGACAAAAAAGGCAAAGTTGGCGCCGGTTTACAGAAAGCCTCTGACGTGCGCTCAGCCATTGAAAAAGCCGCGGCTTACGCCAAAAGAAGAATGATAACCGTTGCCCTGATGGGGACTACTATTCCGCACGAGGTGGCCATAAAATTTGGCGCGGCCAAGATTATTTTAAAGCCAGCCCCGGCTGGTACTGGAATTATCGCCGGCGGAGCGGTTCGAGTTGTTTTGGAAGCGGCAGGCATTCGCGATGCGGTGGGCAAAATTCTGGGAACCAAAAACAAAATCTCAAATGTCTATGCGACAATAGAAGCATTGGAAAAGGTAACGAAGTATGAAAAAAGAAAGAAAAGCTAAAAGAATTGGCAGAGGTTATGGCAGTGGTAAGGGTGGCCACACTGTCGGTCGTGGGCAAAAGGGCCAGAAAGCAAGGAGAAACATCCACATTCTTTTTGAGGGAGTGAAAGTTAAAAAATCTTTGTTGCGAAGGCTGCCTTTGCAGCGGGGGAAAGACCGCTTCAGGCCAGGATCAAAACCTTTAATAGTCAATTTAGAGTTGTTGGAGCTTCTTAAAGATGGAAGTAAAGTTAACGCCGAGACCCTAGCCAAGGCCGGTATTGTTAAGCTTGAAGACGCCAGAGTGTTTGGAGTAAAAATTCTAGGCAACGGCGAGACCAAAAAGAAATTTACAGTTGAAGTTGCCATTTCCAATTCGGCAGCTAAGAAAATAGAAAAAGCAGGCGGGAAAGTTATAAATGCTTAAGTCAATTGCCCAATTTTTTTCAAGAATTTTAAAGTCTGGTGATATCAAAAAAAAGCTAGGCATTACTGCCATTATTCTGCTTGTTTTTAGATTCGTGGCCCACGTTCCCGCAGCCGGTATTGACACGGCTTCCTTGCGAGAACT
>MGGO01000031.1:98404-103209 GCA_001792465.1 Candidatus Woesebacteria bacterium RIFCSPHIGHO2_01_FULL_44_10 | reverse complement strand
TGCACTTCTGTCGCTTTTGGACATTTTCTCCGGTGGAACGCTTGCTAACTTTTCGATTATGGCTTTGGGCTTGGCTCCCTATATCAACGCCTCGATTATTTTACAGCTTTTGCAATTTGTAGTTCCTTCCCTGGAAGAGCTTTCAAAAGAGGGTGAATATGGCCAAGAGAAGATAAACCAATACACGAGGTTTCTGACCGTCCCGTTGGCCTTTTTCCAAGCTTTTGCGATGTATGCCCTTTTGAAATCCCAAGGACTAATTTTGTCCACGGATGTAAACTCGATCATTTCGCTAGTTATAACTATGGCTACCGGCACAATGCTGGCCGTTTGGATGGGTGAGCTAATTACCGAATATGGGTTAGGCAACGGCGTTTCGTTCCTGATTTTTGCCGGAATCGTCTCTCGGCTTCCGGTTGTCCTTACTCAATCGAGTTTCGTTCTTCAGCCAGAAAATGCTTTGCCGGTCACGGGCTTTATTGTCCTTTCGATAGTTATTATTGGTTTGGTGGTACTCATGAATGAGGCGACCCGCAAGATTCCGGTTCGCTACGCCCGCCGTGCTAGTGGAGGAATGACTACTGAATCATATCTGCCTTTGAGGCTAAACCAGGCGGGTGTGATTCCAATCATTTTTGCCGTCTCGCTGGTTCTTTTACCCTCTTTCTTAAGCCAGTTTCTGGCCAGCGTTGGCGGAGGAAAGATGGCCCAAATTTCCGGCCAAATCGCTCTTTATTTTAATCCCCAGTCAACTAGCTATAACGTCTTTTACTTTTTGCTGGTTGTCGGTTTTACTTATTTTTATACGGCAGTGGTTTTTAACCCCGAAAAGATCTCCGAAAACCTGCAAAAAAATGGCGGGTTTATTCAAGGCATTCGCCCCGGCAGCGCCACTACGAACTATTTGTCGCAGGTGCTGTCCCGAGTTACGCTTTTCGGGGCGCTTTTTCTGGGCTTTATTGCCATCCTTCCAGCCGTTTTTCAGGGAATTATTGGGATTCCTAACCTAGTCATTGGCGGGACGGGAATCTTAATCGTCGTTTCGGTAATTTTGGAATTGGTTCGTGACCTGGAAGCAAAGCTCGTCATGGGCCGGTATGAGGGTTTTTTAAGATGAAAACAAGTGGTTGCACTGGGTTGACAGGATTGGTATACTACTAGTTGCAAGTAAATCCTTGTGCGTGGGCTTCCGGATGGTTGCTCTTCAAAGCGCACAGGGTTTTGCGTTTCTAGGGGATTTGACAACTTTTTCTAAAGATCTTTTGTTGGATGTGAATAGCAGAGTGACGATGAAAAACTTTGAAGTATTTTTCTTGGCAAAGTTGAAACCTAGATCTCCACTTTCATCTAAAAATATAAATGACATTGCAAGTTCATTCTACACTGAATTATTAGCAGAAATAGTTGGCAGTCAGGGGTGACAAATTAGCATCTAGCAGAAATTGAGTCATGTAGCAAAACTGATATTGGGAATGTGGATTTCTTCCCGCTCAATTCGTGCCTGAGTGTACTCCAGTGCGGCCCTGATGTCGGCTTTTTTAAGAGTTGGGTAAGCCTTGATAATTTTGTCGAAAGTGTAACCATTTTTGAAAAGGTTAACCACAACAGCCACCGGGATTCTGGTGCCCTTAATGGTTGGTTTACCCACATTTATTTGCGGATCGACTTGGATTTTGGCCATGTTAAAGCTATCATAACATAGACAGCCAAACTCGTCACGGGTCGCCATGAAGGGTTTTTGATATGAGTCTGTTGCTTTTTCACACGATATTGTTGTAAAATAACGCCAAATGACAGAAAAGCCAGGAGAAAATTCAGCCTCCACCCCCCCGAGTTTGGAAGAGAGGCTGGGCATTATCG
The DNA here is from genome assembly GCA_001792465.1 of Candidatus Woesebacteria bacterium RIFCSPHIGHO2_01_FULL_44_10. Classification (GTDB taxonomy): domain Bacteria; phylum Patescibacteriota; class Microgenomatia; order UBA8517; family UBA8517; genus 2-01-FULL-44-10. Next base: position 101,349 of record MGGO01000031.1, on the reverse strand, counting down.
AGATTTGTATCTGAAAAAGTTAGCTTCCGAGAGTAATACCGGGAAAACCGTTGTTTCACGAATAACCCAGAGATTTGAAGATGCTGGTGAAAGTTTAAAGAAAAGAGGAGAAAGACTTCAAGAGGGAATTAAAAAAAGGGCAGAAACTGTAAAAGCGCGTGCTGAGGGGGTTAAATGGGTTAATGAAGAATTGTGGCAAGGAATTGGAGATAGTCTTGAGAGCGCGGCGACTCAAGTGAGAGAAAGAGTAGCAACAATTAACGCTGCCGCGGAAAATTTGCCAAAGAAAACTGGGGAGAAATTAAAAAATTTTGACCGGAAATTAAGAGAAGGGAATCGGCAACGTCGAGAGGCGATAGCTCAAAGGGTAGTAGGAGCTGGTCATGGGCTTCAAGAAAAGGTAGCAAGAGTTAATGCCGCCGCCGCAGCTGCTCCGGGGAGAATGTTTGAAAAGGTGAAGGAAACCGATCGAAGATTAAGAGAAAGTAACCGGGCTCGTCGAGAAGAAACTTTTCGAGGGGTTACGAGAGCAGGTCGTAGGGTGCAGGGTAAAGTAGCTGAAATTAACGCTGCGGCTGCAGCTATTCCAGGCAAGGCAATCGAAGGATTAAAGAGGCAGGATCGAGAACTAAGGGAAGCAAACCGGGCACGCCGTGAGGCAACTTGGCAGAGGGTAAAGGAGAGGACCGAGAGACCGAAAGAAGCTTTAGTGGCCATTAAGATGCGTATGGATAACACGAAATTTCTGGGTAAAAGCGCTTCGTATTGGACTGAAGCAGCTGTTGGTTTTAGTGTAGGTGCTGGTGCTAAGGCTATTGTTCGTGTAGTTCTGGCATCGTCAGGAGGTTGGGGTATAGCTCTTGGTGCAGGAAGTGTTGCTGGTGCAATTAAAGCTGGGGGAAAGGAGTACAAGGCCCAAGCAGAATCGCGGGAAAGGTTTACTGAACTTCGAGAGAAATATGGAAAAGAAGGGGACGAAAAGTTGAGGAAAGAGCTGAAAGCAGAATTTAATAAAATAAGAGGTAAGAATCTTCAGAAATTCGCATTGGCTACCACAAGAGGAGCCATATTAGGAGGAGTAGGAGCGGTAGTTGGTGCTGCCACCGTTGATTATGTGGTGGATCACGCAGATGATATTGCCTCAGCCGTTAGTGAGGCATTTGACGGGATTAAAGATTGGGCAGTTAGGACAGCAGAAGGAATGAAATTGCCCGAGGTAAAATTGCCGGAAGTCCATTTGCCGCAGCGACCAGAAGTCGGCCAGGCCGAGGCCAGACCATATCCAGGTGCCCGTGCGGGGGCAACGGAAACGCTGATGCCAACCGGAACACCAACCCCCACTGAGACACCTGTCCCTACGGCCACGCCAACACCAGTTCCAACCCCAACTCCAGTAGAAGTGGGGTTGCCAGAAGTGCCTGAGGTGGTCACTACACCTGAAGAACTGGCTACTGCTGTTCCTCTGGAGGCGACAGCAGAAGTTGTGGAACTTCCATCAAGAACAATCGAATTATCTTCCGACGAGACCCCTTGGGATGTTGTGCGCCGTACTCTGGTGAATAAACTCCAACTCCCAAATTACAACCCGCCAGCGGAGCAGATCAGACAAGGAACAATCAGAGTTCTTCAGGACTCAGGCATTGACCATGCAACTGGAATTCTGCCGGGGACGGAACTTGAGTTGAGCGGACTCGATCAGTATGCCCAGGAACTGTTAGTGCAGCAAGAAATGATTACCCAAGGGAATATGGTTTTACTTCACGCAGATTCAACACCCTGGCAAGAAGTAGCTGACCATTTAAACAGAGAACTTGGCAGACAAGCAAGCAATGCTGAAGTTCAACTTCTGATACCAGAGGTTTTAAAAGATTCGGGAATAAATTATGCCCACACTGCCGTCGTTGGCCAGCCAATTGATTTGACAGCGGTAAATGAATATATTGCTAGTCAATAAGATTTCAAGCTAAGATATAAATATGGATCAAAAAATAACTGCCTATATTGAAGCCTTGGTTTTGGAGGTTTTACAAGCTCCCTGGTATTCAGGCCTGGAAGAGAACAAAAAGGAAGAAATTGCTGACAAACTCAGGGACTATTTTAATACATCAATACTGGACGTTCTTATTGATAACCTGGATTCAAAACAACTGCAAGAGGTCAAATCCATGATGGGGGACATGGATGCATTGGAACAAAAACTTGAGGAGTACGCCAGCCAAATTCCCATGCTCATAACGCACATCGAAAACGGGCTAAACGAGGCAGTTAATAAAGTTAAGACCGATCCAAACTTACTGCAGGGCTAAGTCAAGTATATGGTTGAGATCTCTAAAGAAAGACTTTCAGAAGTCCTGCCCCACGAAAACCCGTTCCGCCCACTCAAAGACGAAACTGGTGAGGTAGATGTTTTATTAAGAGTTAGAGATGATTTAAAAGCTGTTCGGGAAATATGTCAGCCTTTACTCCAGCAGAATCCGGAACAACGGACACAGTTGCCAAGTGATTTGGAAAATAAACTGACGGAGTTGACGAAAAACTCGCGATATCTGGCTGATTGGGAAGAAGAAGACTTGAAGGACGCAGGGTTTTTGTTAAGAGATTATCTATTGCTTCAGTTGAAATTGGGATTAATTGGAGAGAAAGAAGAAGAAAAGACAGTTTTTCCCCCAGGGTTGCCAAAATGGTTAAAGGGTCTGCGAGATGCCGATGCGCTTCGTCCAGTGGTTGCTCTAACAAGGGATGGGTGGGACTGGACTAGAGCTTTTTGGGATGATTTGATACCAGATAAAGCCCGCCTAGAAAAATTCACGAATGCCGATTATTCAGAGTGGCTGAAGCTCTATTATGACCTTGGATTTGACATTGGCGCTGATAGACCAAGTGTCGATATACGTGTTGAGAAGACAGATTTTATCTATGAGACAAGACATCGTTGGGGTCAATTG
>MGGO01000031.1:86678-98387 GCA_001792465.1 Candidatus Woesebacteria bacterium RIFCSPHIGHO2_01_FULL_44_10 | reverse complement strand
CCTGGCCAAAGCATTGTCTGATGAAGGCGAAGGGCAAAAACAACCGGACGCCCTGGATGTTTTAAGAAGATATTTTGTTGGTTGGCGTTTATTAATCTTAGAAGAAGGAGGAACAACTGCGAAACCTGAAAACACTACTGGCAGGGGTCAAATTCCAGAAGATGCCATTAAGGCTAACAGGAGATATATCACCACGAGAACTATCGAGAGTCTCTGGATAGCCAAAGAGTTAAAAACGGGTTTGCCAAAAGATATGAGGGTACCAGATTGGGTGTCTGCCTGGGTCAAGATTAACGCCGCAAGTGTTCAGGAAGCAGTCGGACGGAAGAGAGTTAAGGGCCGAACCGGCACCCACAGATTAACCCAAGGGATGATTAAACTAGCGGTTCTGGAAGGGATGGAAAGAAATCCGTTTTATATCAACGAGAAAGATATTCCTCTAATGTTAGTGCTTATTCGAAATCCGAATAAGATGGAAGATTGGTTTGATAAAAATGGATTACCTAAGGCGGAATTTTTAAATTTGGTATTTGATTCTTTGTGGTGGGATTCTAAAGGAACAAAAGACGTAGCATTATCAGAAGCGACTTTAAAACAGATTGTTCGCCACTGGCGGGCGAAAGATTGGGAAAATTTAGATTGGACTAATGGTGCCTTTAGAGAGCAGAGAGGATTGTTTAGCCAGGACCAGTGGGCGGTAGTCGAGAAAGCTTTTGATCTGAGGGCCACAAAGAAGACTGACACTTCTTGATTTTGACAAACTGCTGCTGATAGTTGTACAATTGGTACATGAGTGCTACGGATGGGAAGTTGGTGTACACGGCCAGTGAGGCCCGGCAGAATTTTTTTAGCCTTTTGAGGCTTGCTGGACAAGGGCGAGACGTGATTATCAGAACCAAAAACTCTTTTGTGCGCTTTCGCATGGAGCAGATCAATAAGGTTAGCAAAGAGGAAAAGTTAAGAGCGGTTGAGGAGTTGGCGAAACTCAACATTCGAACTCCCTCTCCCAAAAAATTAAGTAAAATTCTCTCCAGTCGATATGATTCATATCTTTTCCCAACCAAATAATGTCCCTCTATCTCGACACCAATATTTTCATTTATTCTACTGACCCCAAGTCCCCCTATTTTGATTTGTGTCGAGTGTTTTTGGGAAAGGTGGCTAACGAGGGGCTTGAAGTCGTGACGAGCGTGGAGACACTGCAAGAGATTGTTCACTATTTTAAAAGTTTGGGAAAGATCGATAAGGCATTAAGTGTGTGTAAATCAGTTTTTGGGGTGGTAGACTTAGTTCTTCCTCTCGACCTGGAAGTCGTTGATATTTATATGGGACTGGTTAAAAAATACGGCGAGATCAAAAAAATTGATAGCCGAGACTTTATCCATCTTGCGGTTTGCATAAATGAGAAAATTGCCACCATTGTTACTTATGACAAGGGGTATACTCTAGTCAAGGAGGTTATGGCCAGAAAGCCCGAAGATTTAATGGGGGAGATAAATTAAAATGATTATTGTAGTTTTGGGGCCGCAGGGGTCGGGTAAAGGTACACAGGCCAAGCTTTTGGCCCAAAAGTATAACTTAAAAGTTATTTCCATGGGGGACCTTCTACGGGCTGCCTCTAAAGCCGACGAGGGCATTAATGAAATTGTCAACAAAAAAGGGGGACTGGTTCCACCTGAAACTACTTACTCTGTGCTTATTGAATACCTTAAAGCAAATGAAATTAATGACAACTTTATTCTTGATGGATTTCCGAGAATGGTTGAGCAGTATGAGCTTTTTAAAACTTGGCTTGTCGAAAAAGGAAAACAAATTGATATCGTTATTGTTCTAGATATCTCTGAAGAGGAGTCAATCCGCAGGCTATCGGGCCGCAGGACAGACCCAGTTGGCGGCAAGATTTACAATTTGGACACATCACCCAAGCCTGGGCCTGAAGTGGACGTGGCCTCGCTGGTTCAGCGGGACGACGACAAGCCGGAAGCAATTAGACAAAGGCTTAATTGGTACAAAACAGATGTCTTACCGCTTATTGGTCATCTAAGAGAGGCAAATGTTAAGGTGGTCGAAATCGATGCGGCAAGGTCAGTTGACGCAATTCAAGCGGATTTGATTGCCTTTCTGGAGGGACTTGAGTGACCAAAAACATTCGCCTCAAAACTCCCGCCGAAATTAAAACAATGGCCAAGGGGGGCAGCAAACTAGCAAAGATAAAAAGTGAGCTTGCAAAAAGGGTCAAGAATGGCACTTCGGCGATGGAGATTGAAAATCTGGCAACCGCTTTAATCAAACAAAGTGGTGGGCAACCCTCATTTAAGATGGTTCCGGGTTACCATTGGACTACTTGCATCAATGTCAACGAAGGCCTAGTTCACGGCATTCCCAAAAAAGAAACTATTTTTAAAAACGGAGACATTGTCAGCATCGACGTGGGGATGTACTTTAAGGGCTTTCATACAGATACTTCTTTGACGGTTTTAGTTGGTAAAAATCCTCAAAAAGAAAAATTTTTAAAATCGGGTAAATTAGCTTTAGCAAAAGCCATAGAAAAGGTCAGAGCAGGCAACATTATCTATGATATCTCAAAAGCAATTCAGGACAGTTTGAAAAAAGACGGTCTCACTCCCATTAAGGCCCTGGTTGGCCACGGAGTAGGCAGAGACTTGCACGAAGCCCCTGCGGTTCCGTGTTATGTCGGAGACAATGAAGTTGAGAAGGTTAAACTGGTGGAGGGCATGGTTTTGGCAATTGAGGTCATGTATGCGGCTGGAGGCGATAAAGTCGTGACTTTTGAGGACGGTTGGACAATAGGCACGAAAGATGGTAAAATAGCAGGGCTTTTTGAAGAGACCGTGGCGATAGTTGCCAACGGTCCTCTTATTTTGACCGATGCATGAAGATACTAATCTATTAGTTGACGGTGAAGTAATCGAGTCTTTGCCCAACACAATGTTTAAGGTTCGCCTTGACGATGGCCGGGAGGTCCTCACGACCTTGACGGGGAGAGTCAGGAGAAGCTCTGCCCGCGTCATGCCAGGAGTCAGAGTGAAAGTAGAACTGACGCCCTATGGGGAAAATAAAGGCAGAGTCATCAGAGTTCACAGAAACTAAATGAAAGTACGCGCATCAGTTAAAGAAATTTGCAAAGACTGCAAAATAGTGAAACGCAAAGGTAAACTTTACGTAATTTGTAGGAATCCCAAGCACAAACAGCGTCAGGGATAAAATTTTTTATGGCAAGAATTGCAGGTGTAGAACTAAATGACGGTTGGCGAGTAATTTATGCCCTAACCAGGATTAAGGGGATAGGCTGGTCATTGGCTGGAAAAATTACTTTAACCTTAAAAATCAGTGAAGCAAAGCGCGTGGGGGAGCTAACCACAGACGATCTTTCCGCGCTTAGCAGGGAGCTAGAAAACTATGTGATTGAAGGAGATCTGGTTCGAGAGACGAGAGGAAATATCCAAAGACTGAAAGTGACCGGCACCTACAGAGGTGTGAGGCATCAGAGAGGTCTGCCCAGCCGTGGCCAGAGAACCAGAACCAATGCTAGAACCAAAAGAGGAGCCAGAAAGACAGTTGGGGCATTTAAGAAGGAACAATTAACCAAGATGCAACAGCAAACCAAGAAGGAGGAAACAAAGTAGTATGGCAAAAGCAATTGAAAAGGGCAGGGTTTACGTTTCTGCAACTTTTAACAACACGCTTGTTACCATTACTGATGATACGGGCCATACCCTGGCCTGGGGCTCTGCCGGAAAAAGTGGGTTTAAGGGAACGAGGAAATCAACTCCCTTTGCAGCCACGACGGTAGTGGATCAGATTATGGCTAAAGTAAAAGGGGAAAATGGAATCAAAGAAGTCGATGTTTATGTCAATGGCCCCGGCCCGGGGAGAGAGTCGTCCTTGAGGGCCATAAAAGCCGCTGGAGTTAAGATTTCCATGATTACCGACTTGACGCCAATGCCGCACGATGGGCCAAGACCAAAAAAGAAAAGGAGAGTCTAGTGGGAAGATATACCGGAGCAAAAGATAAACTGTCACGAAGAGAAGGGGTCGACTTGTTTGGTAAGGGGTCAAAGTTAACCAGAGTCAATATTCCCCCTGGCGTTCATGGGCCAAAAGGAACAAGAAAACCCTCCCAGTACGGTAGGCAGTTGAGGGAAAAACAAAAAGTAAAAAGGATGTATGGGGTATACGAAAGACAATTCAGGGGCTACATTAATGAAGCCTTGAAATCAAAAGAAAATACCATTAATGCCTTGTTGTCACTCTTGGAAAGAAGACTAGACAACGTCGTTTATCGACTTGGCTTTACCAACACGCGCACCCAAGCAAGGCAGCTGGTTTCGCACAGACACGTTTACATAAATGGCCAAAAAGTAAACATTCCCTCGTATCAGGTAAGAGTGGGTGAGACAGTGACTCTTGCCGCAAAAGTTTCGCCAAAAACAAATGACGTCAAGCCACCGGCTTGGCTGGCTCGGAAAGCCATCGTGGGAAAAATAAATCGATTACCGACCATGGATGACGTTACCGAGCCTATTTCAGCACAAGATATAATTGAGTTTTATTCAAGGTAGGGGGTGAGATTTATGATAGAGCCTATTTTTGAAATTAAACAAAACGAAAAGAAAGGAAACAAAGCGACTTTTGTCATAAGCCCGCTTGAGGCTGGCTATGGCAATACTCTGGGCACCGCCTTAAGGCGGGTGGCCTTGACAAGTCTACCCGGTGCGGCCCCCACAAGCGTTAGGATTTCTGGAGTCAAACACAGATTCACCACATTAAAGGGAATGAAAGAAGACATTGTCGAATTCATCCTGAATTTGAAAAAAGTACGAGTTGCTTACAAAGGCGATGGGGCGACCATCTCACTTTCTGCCAAAGGTCCGGGTGAAGTAACTGCCGGGGATCTGGAAACTCCGGCTAACATAACTATTGCAAATCCCGAGTTGGTTTTGGCTAACCTGGCCAAAGGAGCTACTCTTAATGCTAAGATTGAAGTTTCCGCGGGATCGGGGTATAGACCAATCAACGAAGAAGGCACGAGCCAGGTGGGAGTAATTCCGCTTGATGCAGTTTTTTCTCCTGTTTTAAAGGTTAATTACAAAATTGAAGAAACCCGTGTTGGGAGACTAACTAACTATGACAAGTTAACTCTGGAAATCGAAACCGACGGCACAATTAGTCCCAAGGATGCACTGCTTGATTCCACCAAGATTCTAATGGCATACCTTAATCAGGTAATTTCACCGAAAAAGGTTGCCAAAGTGAAAAGCTTGGTAAGGGAAGATACGCTGGGTCCTGTCGGCAAGCTTTCAGTTGAGGAGATTGGTTTGCCAACGAGAGTGGCCAATGCCCTAATTAACGCCGGCTACGAGGTCGTTGAAAAGCTGGTCAAAGCAGACAAGAAAGACTTGGTAAAGGTGAGAAACCTGGGTGAAAAATCGATTAAAATAATTGCGGCCGCTCTGGGTGAAAAAGGGGTAGAGTTTTAATGCAAAAAAAACTGGGAAGATCCAGAAAATCCAGAGGTGCCCTATTTAGATTGTTGATTAGGGCTCTCGTGGAACACGGTTCGATTACAACGACCAAGGCCAAAGCAAAGGCAATCGCTGGAGACGTGGATAAATTGCTGAGTTTGGTAGCCAAGGGCGACTTGGCGGCCAAAAGAATGATCTTGGCTAAGCTTGGTAACGACGACAAAACAACCAGGCTGCTTTTTGAAAAGTATGCAGCTATTACCAAAACAAGAAAGTCTGGTTTTACGAAAATCGTAAGGTTGCCCGCAAGACGCGGTGACGCGGCCAAAATGGTGAAATTGGAATTTGTGGAGAAAACAAATGAAAACATACCAACCAAAAGCAAAGGAAATTGAACGTGAGAGGCATCTGATTGATGCCAAAGGCAAGATTTTGGGCAGGCTAGCAAGCACGATTGCCCAACTTTTGATGGGTAAACACAAAGTAAAGTATGCCCCGCATTTGGACATGGGAGACTTCGTGGTGGTTACAAATGCCGGTAGTGTCAAAGTAACTGGTAAAAAAGAAGAGAAAAAAGTATATTACAAGCATTCGGGTTACCCCGGTGGTTTTAAAGAAGTGGCCTACGCGAAACTTAAAGCCGAGCAGCCGACTAAAATTATTAAACTGGCGGTCAAGCGAATGCTACCTGATAATAAATTGAGGAAAAATAGGATGGCAAGATTAAAATTTGAATGACCAGAAAAATTAAGAAAAACTGGGTTTATGCAATCGGCAGACGCCGCACAGCAACGGCCCGTGTCCGCCTTTTTAGAGGTGGTAGCCAGCACTTGGTAAACAACAAACCAATCGGAGAATATTTTCCCGGGGTAGCCAATGAAATTTTGTGGAAGAAACCATTTGAAGTTACGGGGACTATCGGTAAATACTACGTGACTGTCAGAACTCTTGGTGGCGGTAAAAAAGGTCAGCTCGGAGCGGTCGTCCACGGAATTGCCAGGACCTTGAACCTGGCCAATGAAAAGTTCAGAGCTCCATTGAAAGCAGAGGGGCTCCTTACTCGCGATCCACGGACTCGTGAGCGCCGCAAGATCGGCACCGGGGGCAAAGCCCGCCGCAAGAAACAGTCTCCAAAGAGGTAATTTTTAGTACCATGGTTCGAATCATGGTACTGTCTGACGCTAGAGGATTTTGTGTTTCTCCAAAAACACAACTTGTTCCTTGATAGTATCGGTGGGAATACTTTTAAAGTATTTGATCTCTTTACCTTGCTGGCTGCCGCGCAGTTGCCCGGAGATTGGCTCACACCAAAAGGCAAGACTGATAACATGACCGTGGACACTGGGGGGTTGATACTCAACTGCGCCGATAATTTTTAAAACTTTGAGTTTTAGACCTGTTTCCTCGTCAGCAACCCTTTTTATTGTCTGCCTGAGTTTTTCTCCGAACAAAACAGTTCCACCCGGGAAATGCCACTTTCCTTTTTCCGGGGAAATATTCCGCTTGGACATGATGATTCCCTGCTTTGTTTTAATAATCAAATCGACACAAAGTCGGGGTACTTTGCTGTAAATTTCTTTGAAAATTTTGTAAGGCAACCGTTTGGATTTTGACACGCAGTAAATTTTAACACATCGTGTTAATATGAATATATGAGCCTGCCTGACGATCGGGTGAGTGGTCTTGTTGTAAAACGGCATTTGACCGACAGCAAAACTCTTGCCAGTGTGACCGAATTTGCTAAGGCTGCCAAGATTAGTCTTTCCTCAGCTTTGATTGAAAAAGGGATTCTAACCAACGAAACCCTGGCAAGCCTCGAGGCTGATGATTTTGGAGTACCTTTGGTTAGTCTTTCAAAGCTGACAATTCCTGCTGACGTAGCGGGTGTTATTCCCCTAAAAACTGCTAGAGCCAAAAAAGCTATTGTTTTTGCCCGTGACCGCGAGGGTGTCAAAGTGGCAATGAACAACCCCAAAGACACGACACTGCTTTCCATGGTGGCCAGAAAAACTGGGGAGCGCGCCATCCCCTACTTTGCGACAAGCGACGACATTGACCGGACTTTGCAAATCTACCGCAAGCCCATTGACAAAACCATTACCGAGCTTCTGGCCGCAACTGCCCAGAAGGTACCTGGCATTATCCCCGATGCTCCAGTTGCAAAAATTGTTGATGAGCTTATTTACGCGGCTTACCAAGACAAAGCCTCGGACATCCACGTTGAGCCCGAGAAAGAAACCGTTTTGATTCGTTTCCGAATTGACGGCGTTTTACGGGACATGATCCGCTTGCAGAAAGTTTTGCACGACAGAGTTATTACCAGAATAAAAGTTCTTTCCAACTTGCGGACCGATGAGCACTTGAGCGCCCAGGACGGAAAAATGCGCATGGAGCTTTCTGAGGAGGATTTGGATATCAGGGTTTCTATTATTCCGGTTACTTTTGGTGAAAAAGCTGTTTTGCGGCTTTTGTCCAGCCGGTCTCGTGAATACACCCTGCGTGATTTAGGGATGAATGAGGCTGACCTGGCAAAAGTAACTGATGCCATGAATAAAAGCCATGGGATGATTCTTTCCTGCGGGCCGACCGGATCAGGTAAAACAACAACTATTTATGCCATTTTGAAAGTTTTGAATGTGAGAGATAAAAATATTACTACCATCGAAGATCCGATTGAGTACCGTATTGGTGGGGCTAACCAGGTCCAGGTCAATGCCAAAACCGATTTAACTTTTGCCAATGGATTGCGTTCCATCCTTCGCCAAGATCCAAACATCATTTTTGTTGGGGAAATCCGTGACAATGAAACCGCCGGGATTGCCGTTAACGCCGGGCTAACTGGGCACTTGGTTTTGTCAACATTGCATACCAACGATGCGGCCACCGCCATCCCCCGCCTAATTGACATGCACGTTGAACCATATCTGGTGGCCTCCACGGTCAATGTCATTGTGGCCCAAAGACTGGTCAGGAAAATTTGTCAGTTTTGTAAGGCCGGTACGAAAGTTACAGCAGCGGAGCTTAAAAAAAATATTCCCGTGGAAATTGTGAACAAACACTTGGGGACAAAAAGCGGGACGGATGTTTTTGTCGGCCAGGGTTGCAAGCTTTGCAATGGGACGGGCTACTCCGGAAGAATCGGTATTTTTGAAGTTTTGGAGATAACTAAAGAGATAAGGAAATTAATTGTCGAGAGAACAGACTCTGAAATTATTGAACAGGCTGCTAGAGGCGAGGGAATGGTGATGATGCTCGACGACGGACTGGGAAAAGTAATAAAAGGGTCAACGACGATTGAGGAGATATTAAGAGCCACGCGGGTTGAGTTTGAATAAATGGCACTAACCCTAAAGACAAGTGAAAAAATAAGCTTAATCGGTAGCCTTTCGACGATGCTTGCCGCGGGCATTCCTATTTTTGAAGTTGTTCATTCCCTGGCTGAAGATGCCAGGGGTAATCAAAAAAAAGTATTGGATACCCTGAGTGACGATCTTGCCCAAGGCAAACGGGTCTATTCTACTTTTGCCAAGTTCCCACGAGTCTTTGACAAAGTCACGGTTAACGTTATTCGGGCCTCAGAGGAAGCCGGTACTCTGGATGTGACCCTGAAAGATTTAAGAGACAACATCAGGCGGGAGGCCGAGTTTGCTGACAAAATTCGTGCCGCCCTGATTTATCCGATTTTTATTCTGGCGGTTTTCGGCGCGGTTTTAATTATGGTTCTTTTTCTGGTCGTCCCGAAAGTTGCGGTTGTCTTTAAAAGCCTAAAAATCGACTTGCCCCTGCCAACTAGAATCCTCATTTTCCTTTCTGACCAATTAATCAACAATGGAATTATTATCTTGGCGGCCCTTACCACTTTAGTTATTGGCTTGGTAGTGCTTTTTAGGACCAAGAGAAATCTCATCCTGGGGATGGTCTATTCCCTACCGATAATTTCCAAATTGGTCCAACAAATTGATTTAACTCGTTTTGCCAGAAGCCTGCATTTGCTTTTAACCTCAGGCATTCCAATTACCGCGGCTTTGGATTTGGTGACCGACGTGGTGATCAGAAAGGACACGGCTGACGTAATTGCTAAATCAAAGGAAATGGTTCTTGCTGGCAAGCCCCTGTCAGCTGGATTTGCCGCTTCGAAAACCAAAATTCCGACAATTATGATTAAGCTCATTGAAGCCGGGGAGCAAACAGGAACGCTGGATGAGTCGATGCAGGAAATTCAAGAACACTTTGACTACGAGGTGGCCAACTCGCTTAAAACGGTAACGGCTTTGATCGAGCCGGTAATGTTGGTTGGGGTCGGGGTGGTGGTGGGGGGAATGATGATGTCAATTATTGCCCCGATTTATGGGCTCATCAGTCAGATCGGAGGGCGATGAGAAAGGCTGGGTTTACACTTCCAGAGCTGATTGTGGTAATTGGCATTGTTCTGGCTCTTTTTGGCATTGCCGCCGTCAACCTGGTGGGAGTGCAAAGAAGATCCTATTTAGACACAACGGTCAGCAAGCTTTTAATTGACATTAAGGAACAACAAACCAGGGCCATGGCCGGCGATACCCAAGACGGTGATCAGCAAGGCGATTTTGGGATCTATTTTGAAGCAAATAAATACACTTTTTTTGATGGCTTTGAGGTGATGCTCGACCCGTCTGTTTCAATCTCCAGTGTTGGTTTTCCAGGATCAACTCTTGTTTTTGAAAAGATAACTGGGGAAGTCGTTGGTTTTACCGCAGGGGCTGATTTTGTGAGCATTTCGGACTCTGCAAGCGGACTTTCAAAAACTATTAGATTGAATCGTTTCGGGAGTATTAATGTGGAATAGAACAAAAGGTCAGGCATTGATTGAAATTTTGGTGGCTATGGGCGTGGCGGCCTTGATGTTGCCGGCGATTTTGACGGGCTTTGTGGCTTCACGCGAAGGGAAAGTCCAACAAAACCAGCGCCTAAAAGCGGTGGGCTTGGCTCGGGAGGCGGCTGAGGCTGTCAGAAGTGTGCGGCAGAGAGACTGGGACAATATTGCAGTAAATGGTATCTATCATCCGGAGGTCTTGGGAACAAGTTGGGTTCTGGTTGCCGGAGGTGAAGTGATTGAGGATTTCACCAGACAACTTACTATCAGCGACTACTTGAGGGATGGGCAGGTTGACCCTTCCATAAAAAGGGTCGAGATTGAAGTTTCCTGGAATTCGATTTTGTCTTCGAACGTCACTTTGACTATTTACCTCACCCGCTTGGACAATCTGATATATACAGAAACAACAGTCTCTGATTTTGACGCAGGGACCAAAAACGGCGTTGTAGCCACAAACATTTCAGGCGGGGAAGTGCAGCTTTCGGCCGGGGGCCGGGCTGACTGGTGCGAACCGGAGTTAACAATTGATCCACTGGAGCTACCACGTCAAGGTGAGGCCATGGCTGTCTGGGCAATTGAAGGAGGAGCTTTTGCCGGAACGGGAGCCAACGCCTCGGGGGTTAGCTTTGCCAACATTGAAATTACCAACGACTACCCACCTGACGCCAAGATTTTGGGAACCGTGGACGGCTATAAAACAAATGACGTTTTTGGTGAAGCGACTCACGGTTACTTGGCGACGGATACCAATAATCAAGAAGTAGTGATTATTAACCTATCCAATTACCAGGCGGTTGGTTCATTTGACACTCCAGGCCCGGCGGATGCTGAAAGCGTGTTTGTCCTAGGTAATGTTGGATATGTGGTTAGTAACGATACCCTCTACACTTTTGATCTATCGGGTAAAGATGGCCCGCGACAAGCTCTGGATACGAATGGTGTGGTGTTAGCTGGTAAGGGTAAGGGTCTTTATGTAGTTGGAACCAACGTCTATGTGGCGACTGAGAGTTCTACCCAGCTGCAAATTGTTGATGCCGCAGACCCCAGTGACCTTAAAATAACCGGCTTTGCCCAATCAGCAGGCGGCTCGGGGGTCGATGTGGTTGTCAACGAGAGCCAGACGCGGGCCTATTTGGTTACGGTCGGCTCGGCCGGTCAGGATGAGCTTTTTGTGATTGACATTTCCGACAAGAGTGGCTTGCGATCAGTTGTTTCCTCCTACAATACCGATGGCATGGACCCCAAGGGAGTAACGGTCGTTCCAGGCAACCGGGTGATTGTTGTTGGCCAGAACGGTGAGGAATATCAGGTGGTGGATATCACCGATGAAGCTCAACTGGAAAAATGCGGGGGAATAAGCATTGATTCGGG
>MGGO01000031.1:0-86650 GCA_001792465.1 Candidatus Woesebacteria bacterium RIFCSPHIGHO2_01_FULL_44_10 | reverse complement strand
GGCGATGGTGACGCCTATTCCTACATTGTCACCAAAGATGCCGATAGTGAATTTAAAATTATCGAGGGCGGGCCGGGTGGCCAGGCCGGAACCTCCGGCAGTTTTGAATCGGCGGCGTTTGCCCCGGGGGCAAGTGCGGCATTTAACAGATTTGTCGCTACGGTTTTGGAGCCAAACCAAACCAATATCACTTTTCAGGTTGGCACGGCCGACAGCGTTGGAGGCAACTGTTTAGGGGTAGCCTTTAGCTTTGTTGGCCCGGATGGTACTGCCGATACTTTTTTTGAAACGGGTGGCCCCATCCCTTATGACAATGACGACGTTGGCTATGAGAACCCCGGAGAGTGTTTTGCCTACAAGGCCTATTTTAATTCGACCGATCCAGCCAGCTCACCGATTTTGTACGATGTAACGGTCAATTATTCCCCATGAAAAAAGGCTTTACACTAATTGAACTACTCCTTTATATGGGACTTTTTTCCATGTTCATGGTGGTCCTGACCAACATTTTTATCTCCTCTCTGGACGTCAAGCTTGAAAGTCAGGCCAACTCGGCCGTGGTTGCCGACGGCAGGTTTATTTTGTCTCGACTCAACTACGACATTACTAATGCCGGTACCATCGATTTGCCCGCGGGCCTCGGAGCATTCGGTAGCAGCCTGCAATTAACCACGGACGGGGAAACACTAATTTATAGCTTGGATTCCCAAAGCAATCTGGTACTGACCGACACGGTCGGGTCTGGCAAGCTCAATAGTAGTGAAACGAAAGTAACGGCGGTCAATTTTCGCAAAATCGGAAATTCTGACGGGGGAGAAACGGTGAGAATTAATTTCACTCTTGAAAGCGCAACCCTAGTTAACGGTCAACCCGAAGTTAGAGATTATCAGACGACAGTCGGATTGCGATGATGAAAAAATTAAGAAGTGGTCAAGCATTAGTCTTTTTGCTGGTTTTTGTAATGATCTCTATTGTTTATACCTCGGCTGCGATCGTTATCATTGCAGTGAATTCAAGTTTAGTCACCAAAGCCCAGGAGGGGGAAAGGGCTAAAAACCTGGCAGAGTCGGCGATGGAGGATACACTTCTTAACCTGCTTCGAGTCCCCAACTACAGCGCAATGAGCATAAGCTTTGAAGATGGAGACGTAACAATTGATATTGTAGGGGATACTCAAAAAACTATCACAGCCACGGCCACGGCCGGGAAATTCGTGCGGAGGGTTGAGGTTACCACTCAATTGGTTGATAATATTTTTACGGTTAACTCTTGGAAGGAGATTTACTAATATGGCCAGAGGCCCTCTTTTTATTATTTTTGTGAATAGGAGCCAGATACAGTTTTTTTCTGGAGGAGTCGTGGCGACACTCAAATTTGAGCAGTCGACTTTGCGAGACTTGGAAGTTACTAATAAAGATACTTTCCGAAGACAGATTGACGCTTTCATTAATCAGCAGAAGATAAACCCGTCACTGTTTACAATTGTTTTTTCTGAGGAGATGTGTTTTTCGGCTGATTTGGACCCCAAGCTTTCGGAAGATGAGAAAAGGACGGTTGTGGGGAATTTTAAAACTGCCGTTCCTTTTGAACACGTTGAATCAAAAGTCTTTGCGACAACCACCGGTCAACGATTGATATGCGTAAATAAAGACCTTTACGAAACCATAATCCAAGCTTTCGAAACTAGAGAGTTTCGTTGTCTCGACGTTTTCCCTGACTATATTCTGGGCAACCTCGGGGCAAAGGGGTTAACTACCGAGGTGGCAAAAGCAATTATGGAGAAC
Source organism: Candidatus Woesebacteria bacterium RIFCSPHIGHO2_01_FULL_44_10 (assembly GCA_001792465.1). Taxonomy (GTDB): domain Bacteria; phylum Patescibacteriota; class Microgenomatia; order UBA8517; family UBA8517; genus 2-01-FULL-44-10. The sequence goes on along the minus strand of MGGO01000031.1, from coordinate 84,866 downwards.
ATAGGAAAGAGCGGTGTAAGAGGTTTTTTGGGAGAGGTGGTGATAGAGCCAGAAGTTGAAGTGCAGGCTGAGGAGTCATTTTTTACCAAAAACAAGAGAATGATCATTTTGTCCTCAGTTTTTGGCTTTTTGATTATTGTCTTCATTATTTTTCTCTTGACACGCTAGGCCCGCTTGTGAGTATACTGAAGAGGCCACTGGCCCAGAGGGCCTCTGGCCCGTGGGGGGTGAGAAATCTGAAAAGAATTAAAGGTTTTACACTAGTTGAACTATTAGTAGTTATTGGAATCTTGGGAATTCTTTTGGCGATAGTTTTGGTAGCCTTGAATCCTGCTCGCCAGTTTTCTCAGGCCAACAATACGGCCAGAAGAAATGACGTCAATGCCCTTTTGAACGCGATTCATCAATTCGCGGCTGACAACAGGGGAACGCTCCCCGCGGGCATTCCGGTCGATCCGGATCCGGCAGCTAGTATTAGCGACACGGGGGTAGATATTTGTGCTGACATTTCACCGACTTATATTGCGCTCTTGCCTACTGACCCGGGTTTGGAAACCGATCCGATCGCTGACTGTACGGTAGCTTACGATACGGGTTACACAGTCGTTCAAGACGCCAGTGGCAGGGTAACGGTGGCCGCACCGAGCGCTGAGCTTTCTGAGTCAATTTCGGTTACGCGATAATCTTACCAACGGCGACCCCGGCCACGATGGCCAGACCACCGACTAGAAGCATTCTTATTCCGTGGCGAAATAAATCTTTGTGGTGGAATCGGCTGGCACTAATAATTCCCAGAAGAAAAAGTGCTGTAAGAGTGAGAGTAATTGCTGTCCAAAAAGCGGTTGAAACTTCAAAAACTACGTAGGGGAAAAGGGGAATAAAGCCCGAGGCGAAATAAGAGGCAAACATAATCAAGCCGGAGATGATGGATTTGGTTGGGGCCACTTTGTCACTTTCCTCATATTCTTCGACCGACTGCTCGGCTAAAAAGCTGCCCACACCCATTGAGAAAGCCTCGACAAAAATGAGAATAACGCCGGTTAAGAAGATGGTGTGTTTAGCCATGCCGGCCGCGGCCACACCCGAGAGCAACCCCACCGTACTTACTAACGAATCCTCAACACCGAAAATGAAATTTTTTGTATACAGCGCCGTAGCTTGTTTAGTGTTCACAAATTTATTTTACCACGCCCGCCCCTTTGACAAATTTTTTGATTGCTTTGTAATTTGGTCCAAGCTCTTTTTTAACACCTGGTAAGCTAACAATATGCCATTTTTCCTCGGCTTTCTGGTCAACAAAATCAATAATTTCATCTAAGTTAATTTCTCTTTTACCAACCATCGTGATAAAAGCGATTACGCCGCGGAAAGTCAAAAATCGGTAACAATCGGCGTTGGCAACAACTTCAGCTTCTTTTGATTGATATTTGATCGTTCCGTGGTGTGCTTCGACACAGTGGATAATGGTATTGATTATTTTTTGCTCGACCTTTTCTCTTGTTAAAAATTTTTGAGCCGCTTCTGCACTCATTCGGATATGATCTTGAAGTCGATTTTCTTTAATAGCCTGCCCGATTTTGAGATCCATAAGGCACGTTCCCAGAAAAACGATGTCTTTATCAACTTTGTATTTTTTGGCCAGAACCTGCCCAAAATGGTTAGATATCTCAAACTGAGTTAGGTTGGGGGAATGGTATTTCTTAATTTCTTCCAAGGCCAACTTTTCTACCTTCTTGATCAGATTTTTCATTTTCAGCTTCAATTAAAGCATGAGGGGTGGTAAAATACAAGCAAGCGGGGATTAGTTTAATGGTAGAATGGGCGGCTGGGGGCCGTCCGGTCTGAGTTCGATTCTCAGATCCCCGACTATAGGATATTAGATCTCAAAATCTTTTAATTTTTCCACTAACGGATTCACGTTTTGGTTTGTAATCTTCTCTGGTCTGATTCGACAATGGGCAAAAATCTGTTTTTCAATTTTTTTTGAAAATTGAAGCAACAGCCGCTACCCGCAGCTGATGCTCCTGCAAATTCGCCATGATTTGATATTTTCGGTAGATTTGAGTGATTTTCACTGAGGCAATTTTAGCAGATTTAGGAGGAATAGTGTTTAATTAAATTATGGGTAAAGTAGTAGTGTTTGTTGACGAGTCGGGTACACTTCCTGACCCTAAAGACAAAATAATTGTTGTTGCGGCTGTGGGAACTTTGTCTCCGAACAAAATGGAGCGTGTGATTACTCAATCAAGGAAAACTGGTGACTTTAAGAAAGCCAAGGGAGAAATTAAATATTATACTGCTGGTGATAGAACGAAAAAATTGTTTTTCGAGAAGTTTGTTAAAGAAAAGCCAGAAATATTTGTTTTGGTGGTTGAGAAAATGGGGAGGAAAATTCCTGACACACCGGAAAACTTCGCTGTTTTGTGCTGGTTACTTTTGGTAGATGTTATCGCTTTTTACGGAGAGATCAAAGAGGTAATTTTCGACCGCCACTTCTCCAAAGAAACCGATATAACAAGGTTTAACCAGAAATTAGTAAAACATCTCGAGAATAAATTTTCAATCTGGCACGTCGACAGCCAAAATGACAAGCGGGTGAATGTTGCTGATATGGTGGCGGGTGCGGTCCTAGCGTACGAAAGCGGGAGAGATAATCGTTTTTATGAGGTGTTGCAGAGGAGAATTATCAGTTTGAAACATCTAAATTGGACTGAAGCCAAGAGAAAATTCATCGGCAAATAAAAAAACTTGCTCGAACCGGTGCAAGCACCCATCCAAGCAAGTTAGTAATTGTATTTAATCACGAAATTCATTAAAAGTCAAGATCAAGACAACACTGCAAATTCGCCATGATTTGATATTTTTGATAGATTTGAGTGATTTTCACTGAGACAATTTTAGCAGATTTTAGCCCAAAGCTTTAGTTAAAAGTGGCATGATTTGTTTTCTGAGCCAAGCTTTTTCGAGTTGACACCAGTTGTCTTCGAACTGACAACCCAGGGTTTTGTTGAGTGCATCCTGCCCAACTTTGTCTGAGCAGTAGATTGTAGTTTTCTTTGATTCCAAATCGACAACATTTAACAAGGCCCAGTTTACTTTGAATTTTTTGAAGAGCTCCTTTATTGTTTGTTCAATTAACTCTTTTTGTTGGAAAACTTCCGACCCCCAGACAATAAGTTGATATGCCCCGATCAAATACCCCTCACCAAATTCTTTGGCATCATCTTCCAACGCTTGTCTTGGATTTCTTTCGATGGTTTGGGTGGCAAAGTCAAACATTTGTCTGGCGAGATTTTCGTTTAGCCCATACTCCTTCTCCAGGAACTGGGCTGCTTTTCTGTCTCGGTAACTGGTGTTGGTAGCAATAAAATTTAACGTATTGTGATAGATGGCGCCGTACAAAAGTTTTGCGTATTCAGGATTGGGATTAAGATTGGCTTTTATAAATCTCTCAACTACCAGCGTTGCTGCAGCACCGATTAATTCATTTTGGATTTTTGCATTGGGGAATTCTTTTTCCGGTTCGCCTGCTCTGTGGTCGATAATTTCAATTACCTTTTCTGGTCTGACGGCTTTTGGCATGCCTTTCATTGATGAAGCATCAACTAAAATGAATTCACTCCAGTTGCTAGTAAAGCCATCTGGTCTTATCGGGATTTCTATGGAATGCTTTTGGATAAAGTATTGGACTTCAGACTGGGGATTGCCGAAAATTACCCCTTCGGCATCTTTTCCGGTTTTCCGCAGCAAGTCGGCATAGGCCAAAGCGCACGAGGTTCCATCTAGATCAGGATTAACTTTGGGGGTGACTAAAATTTTCATGCTTTTACTTTTCAGTTGACCAGACGAGGAAGAGTTTTTTTTGAAACCCGCCCCGCTTTTTTCTTTTTTCTGTCTGGTGTTTTTCCACTTTTTTGAAATCAACCCCGAAGTGAGAAGAAATGGATTTAATCATTTCCAAGACATCTGCCAGTTCATCTAAAAGAGATTCACTTGGTGCTTTGGCGACCTCTTTTGCTTCCTCGACGAGTTTCTTCATAAGTTCTTTTCTGAACTCGTCATTTTTCAAGATTCTAGTTTCAAACTTGTCTCCAGCAGCCTCAATGAATTCAGGGATTTTATCTCGGATTAACTTACGGTGGTATCTTTTTCTCATTGAGGCAATTTTAGCACAGATTTGTTTGTGATTAGATTTTGACGGTGCCTTGACGCAGGACAGCTGGTCGGCCGCTTTCAAATTTAATTAGAGTCGAGGGGGGATTATCTAAGTACCCTTCGTCAACATAGAAATCGAGCTGATTGCCAAAGTAGACCTTGGCTTGGCTAATAGTTTTGGCCGGGTCCTGCCCTTCTGGATTAACCGTGGTGGAAATTAACGGACCGGTCTGTTTCAAAATTGCAAGGAGATTGGTCTTTTTAGGTATGCGAAAAGCCAAGGTTTTTGTGGTGCGGTGAAGATATTTGAATTCATCATGGGGGCAAGGTAAAACAACTGAGAGACTGGCGGGCCAGTGTTTTTCTAGAAATCCTTGAGTGTGATCATCCATTTCAATTTTGAATTTTTTGAGATCATCTATTGAAGCGATCAAAATAATAAATAGTTTGTTCGGCTGACGACGACGAATAGTATAAACTTTCTCAACCGCAACCCGGTCCAATGCCCGGGCGTGGATGCCATATAGCGTATCGGTGGGCAAAACGCCGATTTTGCCTTGTTTGAGTGATTGAACCGTGTCCATCTTCCTCTTGTATTTTACTACAGGTGGTAGTATAAAGGTTGGGACATGGCACGGAAGAAAAAGGAAGTAAAGGACGCCACAAAAAAGACTGACTCCAACCAGAAACTGGCCGCCATCAAGTTGGCCATGGACCAGATTGAAAAGCAATACGGCAAAGGTTCAATCATGCGGCTTGGCGAAAGTTCCGGTGACAGAAAAATTGACGTTGTTCCGACCGGATCAATCGCTCTTGATTTAGCTCTGGGAGTGGGGGGATTCCCCCGGGGGCGCATAGTCGAAATTTACGGTCCGGAAGCCTCCGGTAAAACGACTCTGGCGCTGCATGTCGTGGCTGAGGCCCAAGCGGTCGGCGGCCAAGCGGCTTTTATTGACGCTGAGCACGCGCTGGATCCGGAAAGGGCGGAAACGATTGGCGTTAACCTTGACGATCTGCTTCTTTCCCAGCCCGATACCGGTGAGCAAGCTTTGGAAATTACTGAGACGCTAATTCGCTCCGGAGCGCTGGACGTAATTGTGGTTGATTCGGTGGCCGCCCTTGTCCCCAGAGCCGAGTTAGAGGGTGAGATGGGGGACGCGGTGATGGGTCTGCAAGCCCGGCTCATGAGTCAGGCTTTACGAAAGTTAACAGGTGCAATTTCAAAATCTAAAACCACTCTCATTTTCACCAACCAACTGCGGCAAAAAATCGGTGTCATGTTTGGTAACCCCGAGGTGACCCCCGGTGGTTTGGCGCTCAAATTTTATTCTTCAGTAAGAGTGGACGTGAGGAGAATTGAAGTTTTGAAAGATGGCGACACGGTCATTGGTTCCAGACACCGCGCGCGCATTGTTAAAAATAAAGTTGCTCCGCCGCTTCGGGTGGCTGAATTTGACATTATGGTTGATGAGGGTATCAGCAAGTCCGGTGGGCTTTTGGATGTGGCGGTGGACTTAGGGATTATCGAAAAAAAGGGTGCCTTTTTTTACTACAAAGACAAGATTTTTGCTCAAGGTCGTGAGGCAGCCAAAGACTACATTCGAGGCAATGCTAGATTTGCCAAAGAAATTGAAGAAGAAATCAAAAAAGTCGCAGCCACCAAAAAGCTTCCCAAAGAACTGGGAGAAGAAAAAGAGTAAGATTAATTAATGCCCCGCACGGCTATTGTTTACTCCGACCACGCCCGGGAAACTATTAAAGAAAGAAAATTTCCTCGTGGTATTGTCGTTGAAGTTGTTCAGAATCCAGATGAAATTGTCCCAAGTTTTCGAGGCCGCCAGTTGCGACGAAAGATGTTTGGTGATAGAATTTTGGAGGTAGTTACAATCACCGAAGAAACTAAGTTGGTGGTAATTACAGCTTATTACCTAAAGGAGGGTAGAAATGAAAATTAAGTATGATTCAAAAATTGACGCGATTTACATCAAAATGGCACCTGGTAGTTATGATCATACCAGAAAGGTGTCGGACTCAATTATGGTGGATGAAGACCGAAAGAATAAAGTTTTGGGCATGGAGATATTAGACGCTCGTGAGAATATGCCTGCGTTTAATCCTGAAAAAACCAAATTCGAGATTCTGACATTATAAGTTGTGTCGGTAATTACTTCAATTAAACCCCAGAGAAACGGCAAACGCGTAAACATTTATTTGGATGGGAAATTTGGCTTCGGCATTGATTTGGAAAACTTTATTGGTTTGGGATTAAAAGTTGAGCAGGAATTGACTGAAGACCAGCTGACCCAAATTATTGACAAGGCTGAGTTTACCAAAGTTTTAAATAATCTTTTGAACTTTGCAACCCTTAGGCCAAGAAGCACCAAAGAGTTAAAAGACTGGCTTCGTCGAAAAAAAGTGTCCGTTAGCATCCATACCAAGCTCTTTAGTAGACTGAAGCGCCTGGATTTAGTGGCTGATAAAAAATTTGCCCAGTGGTGGGTCGAACAAAGAGTTAATTTTCGCCCCAGGTCGAAAAGAATGCTGAATTATGAATTAAGAATTAAAGGGGTAAACAGAGAAATAATCAGCGAAGTGTTGAAAAAAACCGATAGTGATGAGGTGGAAATGGCCAAACGGCTTTTAGCAAGAAGGAAAAACCGCGATTGGGAAACTAACGCAACATACCTTGCCCGTAAAGGGTTTGACTGGGGAACCATTAAAAAGGTAAAATCAAGCCTTGATGATTAAGAAGGACGAATACATCAAAAAGTTAGAGAATATAGCTTCAATGACAGCCGATGAGGCTAGAAAGGCGCTGCTTGACGAGGTTCAAAAAGACATCACGGCTGAGATGGCCAAGAAAATCAAAAGAGCCGAGGAAAGAATAAAAATTGAGGCCAAAGACAAAGCCCGTGAGATATTGGTTGACGCCATGAAGCATGGAGCGACAACTTATGCTGCGGAATACACCGTCAGCACCGTTGCCGTTGGCAGCGACGAGGTTAAGGGAAGAATTATCGGTAAAGAAGGAAGAAATATCAGAGCCTTTGAAAAAGCAACCGGTGTCGAGATGGAAATTGACGAAACCGGCGACATCAGACTTTCATCCTTCGACTCAATTAGAAGAGAAATTGCTCGCCGCGCTCTCGAGATTCTGATTAAAGATACCAGAATTCAGCCTTCGAGAATTGAGGAAGTGGTAGCAACTACAAAGACTCAGATGGACGATATTCTGCTGGAAGAGGGAACAAAAATTACTGAAGAATGCGGAGTCTACAATCTGCCGGCGGACCTTATCAAACTAATTGGTCGCTATAAATTCCGAACCTCCTACGGTCAAAATCTTGGCATTCACACCATTGAGGAAACTAAAATTGGGGTTGCCATCGCTCAAGAGGTTGACGCTGATGTCGAAGCTGTCAGACTGGGGTGTCTTTTGCATGACATTGGTAAAGTCGTTTCCGACGAGGAAGGGACGCACGTTGAAGTAGGAGTCGCAACAGTCAAACGCTTCGGCTTCCCCAAAAAAGTCGTCGCCGCGGTTGCTGAACATCATGAGGACCAGCCATTTAGTTTTCTGGAGTCAGTAATCGTTTGGATTGCTGATGCCATAAGCGGTAGCCGGCCCGGGGCCCGGTATGAACCGCATGAGGAATATGTCAAAAGGATGGACAAAATTGAGCACATTGCCAACGAATTTCCCGGGGTAAATGAAGTTTATGCATTCCAGGCGGGCAGAGACGTTAGAGTAATTGTCGATCCCAAGGAAATAGACGATGATAAGATGACTGTTCTGGCCCACGATATTGCCAAGCGGTTGGAAAAAGAAGCCGAGTATGCAGGGCAAATAAAAGTCACGGTCATTCGTGAAGTTCGAGCGACGGGAACGACTTCAGCCCATTAACTTGACAAAAACTAAAGATTAGATTATTCTTCTTCCAGAATGACAAGAAGACAATTGATTGAGACAGTTGCTAGGAAAGCTCATTTAACCAAAAGGGCCGCGTCAGAAGCAGTTGACGTTTTTCTCGACGAGATTGGTAGAACTCTCTCCAAAGGTGAAAAAGTAGTTTTGTCAGGTTTTGGAACTTTTAGAGTAATCAGAATGAAGGGTAAAACCGTCAAGATCCCCAACACTGAGAAGTTTGTAACCATCAAATCCCACCGCTCCCCGCGTTTCACTCCAGGCAAAAGGCTAAAAAGGCAGGTAAGCCGCTAAACTTGGTATACTTGTAGTTGTGGAGAAAGCAGTTGTAATTAGCCACTTAATTAAAAACTTTGAGGTTGTTGAAAAGAAGCCGGGATTAGTAGGATCAATCAAGAGTTTTGTTTCCCCAACTAAAAAAACGATCAGAGCTTTAAGAGAAATTTCTCTCTCAGTTGATGAAGGTGAGCTAGTTGGTTTTATTGGTCCAAACGGCGCCGGCAAAACCACGACACTAAAAATTCTCTCCGGCATTCTTTACCCCCAGAGCGGTTTTGTTCAAGTCCTGGGGTTTACTCCCTGGGACAGAAAGCCTGCATACCTAAAGCAGATTTCCCTGGTCATGGGCCAGAAAAACCAGCTTTGGTGGGACCTACCCGCAATTGAAAGCTTTAACTTAAACAAGGCTATCTATGAGATTAAAGATTCAAAGTACAACCAATCGTTGGGTGAACTTGTAAAACTTTTGGAGGTAGAAAAATTTCTGGAGGTTCCGGTTCGCAGACTATCGCTTGGCCAACGGATGCGCATGGAATTAATTGCCGCGCTTCTACATAAACCTAAAATGGTTTTTCTTGATGAGCCAACCATCGGCCTTGATTTAGTTGCCCAACAAAAAGTTAGAGATTTTATTGTGGACTATAACCGTCGCCACCAAGCCACAATTTTATTGACCAGCCACAACATGGAGGACTTAGTCGGGATTGCCAAGCGAATAATCATCATTGACCAGGGAAAGATTCTTTTTGATGGAGAGCTTGCCGACATTGTCAGCCAGCATGCAACGGATAAAATCATCAAAGTTACTTTTTCCAAAAACGTAAACATTGCAAGTCTGGAGAATATTGGGAAAATTAAAAGTTTGAGATTGCCCCAGGTGGAATTGGTTGTTCCACGGGCAACGGCCGCCGTTGCCGCTTCAGAAATCTTGCAAAACTTTCCGGTTTCCGATCTGACCATTGAGGAGGAATCCATCGAGTCAATTATTAGGGATGTATTTAAAACCGGTGTGATTAAAAAGACAAAACTTAAAAAGACTGTCTAAATGAAAAAATACTGGTCGGTTTTTAAAATCTCCTTTGTCCAAGAGTTTGTCTACAAAGCAAACTTCATCATGTGGCGAGTCAGAAACGTCTTCCAGATTTTTATCGTGTTTTTTCTGTGGGACAGCATTTTCGCTGACCCGGGGCGGGAGCTTTTTGGCTATAACCGGGCCCAGATATTAACCTATGTCTTTGGGATCATAGTGGTTAAGGCGTTTGTGTTGTCCGCCCGGGCCGTAGATGTGGCGGGAGAGATTGCTGATGGCAGACTAACCAACTACTTGTTGAAACCAATTGGTTATTTTAAGTATTGGTTAACCAGAGACTTATCCAGCAAGGCTTTAAATTTTGCTTTTGCGACCGTTGAAGTTGGCATTCTTTATTTTATTCTGCGGCCCCCGCTTTTTTTGCAAGTTAGCCCAATTTACGTTTTTGCTTTTCTGGTTGCTGTGGCACTGGCCATCCTGATTTTTTTTCATCTTTTGTTTATAACCGGCTTGGTGCCTTTTTGGTACCCAGAGGCGGCCTGGGGAGCACAGTTTTTGTTTGTCTGGGTTTTCACTGAGTTTTTGTCCGGTGCGACTTTCCCCTTGGATATTTTACCCATCGCGATTCAAAAAGGTCTTTATTTGACTCCCTTCCCCTATCTCGTTTTCTTTCCGATTCAGGTTTATTTGGGTAAATTGGGGGCAATAGAGATAGTTAAAGGTTTGGGAATAATGGCCGCATGGATTGTTTTTTTGAGGTTTACTACCAACTGGTTGTGGCACAAAGGTTTGAGAGTTTACAGAGCTGAGGGCAGATGAAAAAGTTTATGTACTACTTAAGAGTCTGGGGCATTATGAGCAAAAACTCGTTTTTAATGGTTGCCTCCCAGAAGATGGTTTTTCTGATTTTCTTGATCGGTAAACTGATTCGCTTTGGGTTATTTGCTGTTTTTCTCATCTTCTTACTCAAAGGTTCACAAAGCCTGGCCGGTTATACAGTTAATCAAATCATTTTTTTCTTTTTAACATTCAACTTAATTGATATTATTGCTCAATTTTTGTTCCGTGAAGTCTACCGGTTTCGCCCTCAAATTATTTCTGGAAGTTTTGACTTAACTCTGGCTCGACCCACTAATGCGTTGTTTCGAAGTTTGATGGGTGGAGCCGACATTATTGACCTTGTAACCATTCCTCCAATTATTTTTGCCATGGTTTACGTCGGTGCGGCGCTTAATCCGTCCATAATTCATGTTTCGTTATTCATAATACTCTTGGTTAACGGTTTTTTGATTGCGACTGCTTTCCACATTGCTGTTTTGGCCCTTGGAATTATTACCCTGGAAATTGATCACACGATCATGATTTATAGGGACTTGGTCAACATGGGCAGGTTCCCGGTTGATATCTATCGCGAACCTTTGCGCGGAATTTTGACCTACTTGATTCCCGTTGGCTTAATGGTTACGGTTCCGGCAAAAGCCTTGATGGGCTTGGCGTCAGCCAGGGGGGTGATTCTTTCCTTTGGGGTTGTCGCAGCAGCAGTTTTTTTGTCACTTAAGTTTTGGAAACTGGCTTTAAGAAAATATACTAGTGCCAGTAGTTGACATGAACAAACTTTTTGTTGTCTGTGGACCGACGGCGACGGGGAAAACCGAATTGGCCCTAAATCTGGCCAAGAAATTTAGCGGGGTACTAGTTTCTGCAGACTCAAGGCAAGTCTATCGGCAAATGGATATTGGAACGGGGAAAGATAAACACAAAACCGGAAACATTTTGGGTTATGATTTGGTTAGCCCTAGGGACGAATTCAGCGTGGCTGCCTACGTGAAGTTTGCCCGGCGCGCCGTGCGGCAGATCTGGAGACAAAAAAAGTTACCGATTCTGGTGGGGGGGACGGGCTTTTATATCAAAGGCGTGGTTGATGGAATCGGTACCTCAAGTGTTCCCAGAAATTTGAATCTAAGAAAATCACTGGAGAAAAAGTCTGCAGAAGAGCTTTTTGAAATCTTGTCTGCGGAGGACCCCATCAAAGCCGCGTCAATGAATCAATCAGACCGCAAAAACCCGAGAAGATTAATTCGCGCAATTGAAGTGGCAAGAAAAGTATTAAGTATTAAGTATCAAGTATTAAGTATTAAGGCGGATGTCCTGTTCGTTGGTTTGAAGGCAGACAAAAAAGTTTTAGATGAACGGATAGAAAAGAGAGTTCAACAAAGACTAAGCCAAGGCTTTGAAAAAGAAGTTAAAAACTTGCTCAAAAGCGGTGTGAGATGGGAAGACCAATCAATGCAATCTTTGGGTTATCGGCAATATAAAGATTATTTTGAGGGCAAAGTAGATAAACAAATTTTTGTCAGAAAATGGGAGAGTGAGGAGCAAAAATATGCCAAGCGACAGATGGTCTGGTTTAAACGGAACAGAAGGATAAACTGGTTTGATATTAGCAAGAGAGGATGGCAAAAAAAGGTGGAAAAACTGGTAAAAAAATGGCATAATTAGTCCATGCCGAGAAAAATTGAGATTAGTCACCGCACCATTATCTTTACGGTTTTGTTTTTAGTATTGGTTTATTTTTTGTATTTGATTCGCGATATTATTCTCCAAGTTTTTGTTGCGCTTCTGATCATGGTTGTTTTAAATCCTTTAGTGCGCAGACTTTCAAAGCTTAAAATCCCCAGAGCCTTATCGGTAACCATTGTCTATATTTTGGTCTTGGGCGTCATTAGCGGGGCTGTTGCTCTGGTTATTTCACCCTTGATTGAGCAAACGGCAAATTTTGCAAGCTCACTACCCAGATATGTCAATGATCTTAATTTGCCGACGGCGGTGACCCAGGAGGTAGCCAAGGAAGCGACAGTCGCCTTGGGGCAACTCCCCGGCCAAGTTTTGAAAGTTGGGATTTCGGTTTTTTCCAACGTTCTGACTGTTCTGGCCGTTTTTATTTTTGCTTTTTATCTTCTTTTGGCCAGAGAAAAATTGGCTGGCCAGCTGGCAGCAGTTTTTGGAGAACACCGCGCAAAAAAAATCTCCGAGGGGATTGATAAATTGGAGATAAAAATGGGGGGCTGGGTCAGGGCTCAGTTGATTGTCATGTTTTTGATGGGCTTTTTGTTTTACTTGGGACTTACGATTTTAAGAATTCCCTTTGCCCTGCCCCTGGCATTATTGGTAGGTATTTTGGAGATTATTCCAACCATAGGCCCGATTGTGGCCGTAATTCCAGCCATTATTGTGGGACTAGGTATTAGCCCCATAACTGGTTTGGCTGTGGCTGCCCTTTCATTTTTGATGCACCAGCTTGAAAATTATGTCTTTGTTCCCAAAGTCATGCAGAAATCTGTCGGAGTCAGTCCCCTGGTTACGCTTCTTGCTATTGTCATCGGGCTAAAGATTGCGGGGGTGGTCGGAGCCATTCTTTCGGTCCCGGTTGTAATCACGCTTGAAGTAATTATTAAAGAAACTCTGGAGGCTGGTAAGCCAGGTTCTGTTTCTCGACAGTCATCTGTCTAATGCCCCACTTTAGGACTCGGGAAGGCTACCTCAAACGTCCACTTCGTGGGTTGCAGCGGGGAGGATTGCCCGTTTCACCCTCGCTCGAGCTTTAAGCTCGTGCAAGACTCGTCTCTGTTGCTCTAAACTAGCGGTTGGCCTTCGATTGCACTCAGGCTACCCTGAGCTTGCCGAAGGGTACCCGTCCCCGATTTACATCGGGGCACCCTGCCTTCTGCTGCCTGGACTTTCCTCTCCGATATATCATCGGAGCGACTGTCCCACCTCCAGAGAAGACTATTATATCAAAAAAAGGCCAGATTTGCTACTATGAAATGTAAGCGAGAGGAGGTGATGAGAATATGAATACACTTTCAGCTTGGCAATCGGCGCTTTTGGCCTCGTGGGCCCAGGTTTGGGCTTCCTTTTTGGGGATTCTACCCAATCTGCTTGGTGCAATAGTTCTTTTTATCGTTGGACTTTTGCTGGCAGCATGGGCAAAGAGGCTGGTGGTTGGGCTTTTTAAGCTTGTGAAGCTTGAAAAATTGACCACATCGGCTGGGGTCGAGAGTTACCTAAACAAAGCAGAGATTAGGCTATCGTTTATCGAGCTTATGGGATCTTTGGTTCAGTGGCTCGTCATCCTAGTCTTTTTCTTGGCAGTGGTTGACCTGCTTGGCTTAACAGTTGTTTCCCAAGTAGTGGTTACGGTTTTGGGCTATCTGCCAAACGTTATTGCTGCGGCTCTTATTTTTGCCGCTGGTTACATAGTAGCCGGTTTGGTTGAGGGCTTAGTTAGGGGAGCTTTAGCATCGGTAGACCACGACGTGGCAAAGCCGGTGAGCGCGCTGTCGCGCTGGGTAATACTCTTAGTGGCTTTCTTTGCGGCCGTTGATCAACTGCAGGTTGCCCAGGGGTTAATTAACACTTTTTTCCAGGGTCTGACTTACACCTTGGTTTTAGTGGTGGGTTTGTCGGTTGGCTTAGGGAGCAAAGATTTGGTTTCCAAAATCCTGTCCGATTGGTACGCCAAGATAAAAAAGTAGCCTGTGCTAAAATAGGTGCATGCGTTTAGTCGTGCAGAGGGTGCGTGAGGCTCAAGTAGGTATTGCTGGCAAGATTGATTCAGGTCTTTTGGTGCTCCTGGGGGTTGGAGCGAGAGACACAACCCAAACGGTAGATATATTGATTAAGAAGCTGGCCAACCTGAGGGTAATGGCTGATAAAGAGGGCAAAATGAATTTGTCTGTCCGGGACACCAAGGCATCAGTTTTGGTGGTTTCCCAGTTTACGCTGTATGCGGATACCTCTAAAGGTAACAGGCCGTCGTTTATTAAAGCGGCTACCCCGGATAAAGCCAGGGAGTTGTATGACTATTTTGTGGCTCGGCTTCAGGATCAGGATATAAAGGTAGAAACCGGGAGTTTTGGTGAGTACATGAAGATTAATGCCCTACTGGATGGTCCTGTTACAATTTTATTTGAAGAATGAAAATTAGTCCCAAAAAAATTCTCTTGATTGTCTTTGAAGTCTTTTCTTCATCTTTTTTGCTTGTTTCTTTTGCAGTGGTTATTATTGGTGTTTTTGTTTTAGGGTATTCAAAGGGTTCGACCCAAACGGCTAAACAAGTTCAGGAACAACTTGAAAAACTGATGACCAGTAACCTAACCGAAGGCCCTCAAAGCCAAACTTTTAACCAATCACCGGTTTTAACTTGGGGCGGGCCCGACTTGTGGGAAGCAGTCAACCGCCGCCGCCGCGAATTGGGGGTGAATCCCCTTTCTCAGCGTGATGAGTTGTGCACCATTGCCGCGATCCGACTCAATCAGTTATTAGAGCTTGGGAAATTGGATGGTCATGAAGGCTTTTCAAAAATGCCCGATGAACGCTCAGATTTAAAATGGATATTTGAAAAATACAACCTATCAGAGTTTTTACTTTCCGGTGCACAGACTCCAACGGAAGCGGTGAGCCTGTGGGAAAACACACTGGGCCACAAAAAACTACTTTCTGGTGGGGAATACGTTTGGGGCTGCATCTATGCCCAAGCCGGCACCGCCGTCGCCATCACCGCATATTGATTATTTTCTTAATATTGTCCCCATTTGGGAAAGTGATTTCTCGTTAATTTGGTATAACACAGTCTGTAAACCTACTTTTTTCGCTGCTTCTAAGTTTTCATTGCTGTCGTCGACATATATTACTTCATGTGGTGCCAAATTAAGCTCTTTTATAACTTTTTCATAGGCATCAGGCGTGCTTTTGTGAGTGTTCATTTTTGAAGCAGAAAAAATTTTGCCAATAACATCTTTCCAAAAAGGCTTTAGCTCTGGAGCATCTTGAATTATGTCGCTAGTCAAAATGTGCACGTCGACCCTACCTTTCAATGATTTATAAAATTTTAGCAACTCTTCATTTAATTCAAAGTAGTTAAAAAATTTATAGTTAGGTTTCAAAGACTCTTCTTTATACAGATCATTTAAACTGCCGGTGTAAGTTCTATCTTTTGGAAATAGTAATACTCTAGAAACATCTGTAATTAAGGCTCTGATCATTGCTATATTTTAGATCACAAGTTATTGGATTGATAGTTCTTTCGTAGAGATTTATTATGAATGATGGGTAAATACCTGGTGGCGTGGGTGCCGGAGGAGCCGAGGCTTAGCCACACTCAACTGCAAACGATTGTCGATATTTGCGTAAATATCGGGACAGTCGGTCTGGGGTCTGTTGTTTTGCCAACGATCATTGGTCGATGGTCTGTCCCAGCCTTTGTTTTTGGTTTGACGGGGACATTGGGATTTTGGTATGCTGCAATTAGGGTTTCAAGAAGGATACTATGAATGAGAACGGATTAATGATCTTCTATCTGGGAATGGCGATACTTCTTTTAGCGATTGTGTTAATTACGCTCCCAACTATGGTTCACGGGCCAAAAAGGCAGCGCAGGACCCGTTAGATTAATTTCTTCCAAAAACCTCAAGAGGCACTAGTTTATAGTGCTTCTTGAAGGTATCAAATGCTTTTCCAAAGCTTTTGCTTTTCACTCGGCCTTGCCGATTCGAAACATTGTTGTTCCACAGACTTCGCAAACCGCTTTGGTGGCGGGCTTACCATTTTTCATGGTGACATTCTGGTGATCTTTGCCGTCTCTCTTTGCTCTACATTTTACACAGTACATTGCCATCTCTCATCACCTCCTTTTAGGACAGATAGACCAGTATACCACCATCCTAGCCTCAACTCGTGCCTGCAGCCCTTTTTCTATCAAAACCTCACCCGTGCCTGTGTAAACAATATCAGAGTTATCTCCATGCTCACGGCATTTTTCTTAAGCTATTCCCTATTTCCTATTCCCTATTCCCTATTTTCAAACTCCCCCTTGACAAGGCTTGCGGCAGGTGTGTAAAAATGGACGAGTCAATTTCGTACTCAGGTAAGTTGTGCAAACACAAACAATAGTTATATTATTAATATTAGTAGGAGCTTGGCTCCTCGTATTAACAGCTTTTGTCTATCTAACGGTAAGGCACTATAGAAGATTGGTCAAAGACGCAAAAGAGCCAGACTTAAAAAGGGTTCTGGACAAAATGCTTAGTCAGACTGATACTAATAGTAGAGATATAGCAGTTATCGGCAGGCAGATTAAAAATTTGGAGGAAGAGGGTAAACTGCACATCCAAAAAGTTGGCTTGGTGCGGTTTAATCCTTTCAGCGAAACCGGCGGAGATCATAGTTTTTCTCTGGCGCTATTGGACGCTATCGATACCGGGCTCGTGATAACGGGATTGCATACCAGAGAAAGAACCAGAGTCTATATGAAGCCAATTAAAAAAGGAAAGAGCAACTTGGACCTGTCTAAAGAAGAACTGAAAGCGATATCACAGGCCACGTAGAACTATGAAATTTTTAGAATCAAAAAAGTTTTTAACAATTTTGTCTTTTATAGGACTTTATTTGTTTTCGGCCGGGACCTCATGGGCAATCTTTTCTTTTGTAACCCAGGCTCCCGGAGTTAGTGTTGAGACTCCAAGTGAGCTCCAAGCTGCCAGAAGCAAAATTAACCTCGATTTACCGAGAACCCAGGAGTGCCCCATAAATGGAGGCATGTTTACCAAGATTGAAGAAAATATCTGGCAAAAAAGACGACCGGTTGCGGCGATGGTCGAAAACCACGCCGACTCGAGGCCGCCCTCCGGCTTGTCCCGAGCGGACGTTATTTACGAAGCAGTGGCTGAAGGTGGAATTACCAGATTCTTGACTATTTTTTATTGTGGCGCGGCCGCTGATGACGTCAAAATTGCACCCGTCAGATCGGCCAGGATTTACTTTGTTGATTGGGCAGCCGAGTATGGTGACTTCCCGATCTTTATGCACGTTGGAGGCGCCAATGATTTTAGTGGGTTTGGTGACACGACCAAAAATGCCCGCGCGCTGGAGACTCTGGAAACTCTGGGTTGGCGGGTTCCCCGAGGCAACGACTTTGATACAACTTATGATTCCGGCTTTCCGGTTTTTTGGAGAAACTACGAACGCTTAGGGCGAGAAGTTGCCACCGAGCACACGATGATGGCCTCGCTGGACGCCGCCTATGAGCAAGCCGGCAAACGTGGGTTTGGTGACAAATATGAAGGTAAAGCTTGGGACAAAAACTTTGTGTCTTGGAACTTTGTCGATGAGAAGCCGATGGCCTCCCCGGCTGCAGACAAAATTTCTTTCGGGTTTTGGGAAGACTACGGTGACTACGAAGTTGAGTGGAGGTATGACAAAGCCTCAAACTCATATTTAAGATTTAACGGTGGCAAAGCCCACACTGACCTGGAGTATGATAATGTCCAGCTTTCAGCCAAGAATGTCGTGGTAATGTTTGTTAAAGAGACTGGCCCGGTTGACAGGAATAAGCACATGTTATATACAACAACTGGGGAAGGTAAGGCCCTGATTTTTGCCAACGGCGACGTAATTGAGGGCACCTGGGAGAAAACAAGTCGTGAAGCAAGAACTAAGTTTTCAGATACGTCAGGCAAAGAAGTTAGTTTTGTAAGGGGAGTAATTTGGATCGAAGCTGTCCCGGCCGGAAACGACGTTGATTATTAGTAGCATTAGCCTGCCCTCCATATATGGCTAAACTTGAAGACTTTATAACCTCTAAAGTGAGGATTGAGATTCTTGAGCTTTTCTTTTCCAATCCGAGCGAAATGTATCACGTAAGGGGCGTGGTCAGAGAAATCAAAGAAGAAATTAATGCGGTCAGACGGGAATTAGCCAGGCTTGAAAAAGCCGCGATTTTAGCCAAAGAGAACCGGGGAAACAGAGTCTATTATTGGCCCCGTGAGGACTATCCGATGTTTGAAGATTTGCTTTCGATGGTGGCCAAAACAACCGGCATTGGAGCGCAAATTGTTGAAAATAAAACCAAGATTGGTAAAGCTTCCTTTGTCATGTTTTCAGGCAATTTTGCCCGGCACCGGCCGCGGGACAAAGAGGACGAGGTCGACATTCTTATTGTAGGCAACGTTACTCTGCCTGAGCTTGCCACAATCGTTCGAGCTGAGGAATCACGCAGGAACCAGGAAATAAACTACACGGTTATGACCCGGGAGGAATTTGATTTCAGAAAACGCCGCCGGGATCCGTTTTTGCTGGGAATCTTAGCCGCCAGCCGCATTATGATTATCGGACAAGAAGAAGGTCTGGTATCATAAGCAGAGCTTGAGATACCACGATTTGGTATCATGAACTAATGAACCGGGTGTTTTATTTGTTTATTGAGAAAGCTCCGGTTTTGACCGATTCGTAGATCAAGATCCTAGCAGATATTTTTGTCGTCGCTGGCCAGTTGACGGCGGCATCGATGATTTTGCCTTTTGTTGCCCCCGTGGTTGACGAAACAAAACTATCGATGATAATATGGGGTTTAGTAGCGACAATAATGTTTTGGGTTTTAGGAGTTTTGGTAGTGAGGAGGACTAAGCGGTGAATCCAAGAGATATTTATCTTTTCTACATTGCGATGGGAATTCTGCTTTTAGCGGGAGTTTTGCTGGCTCTACCCACTATGATTCGAGGCCCCAAGAAATCTACCAGAAATGTATAGGCGCCTGACCCGTTTCACCGTGGGAATCTTCTCAGTTGTTATCGCTGCTTCTTTTCTGGGACTAACTTTCAAAAAAAGTGTTGAGGCGCCGGCAGTAGTGCGACCACAGGTTAAAGGCGAGTCGGTTCAAAGTGGCACGGCTCAAGAAGTTAGTGAGCCGGTTGCGCCGGCCCAATTTGACATTTTAGGCGAGGCTTCTTGGGACTGTACGACAGATATTTATGACTGTGAGAGCTTTGCCAGCCAAGATGAAGCTCAGCTTCTTTTCAATTTTTGTACTCACACCGTTGGTGACATTCACAACCTCGATTCTGACAGTGATTTGGTTGCGTGTGATTAGCCCGCTTGCTGATAATTTGTTAAAATTGTACCAGGTATGGACTCGGCTGTGGAAAATCCTAAATTTTTAAAAGAAAAGTATCCAAGTTTGCATGCAAGCCGCGAGGCAGTTTCTGCGTCTCGACGAGCAAAAGTGTCAACCGGCGAGAGTATTCCGCAAAACCCTGAAGATAGAATTGGGAATCTTTTGGGCCGGTATGAGCACTTTGTTTTTGATCCGGAAAAGAGACGCCGTTTGAGAGAGATGGTGATGAACGAGTATGTACGTGAGAATAAAGAAAAAATGGCAAAAGGGGCTGCTGTTGTAGAAGAGAGAGCGGCCAGGCAGCTTGGCATCAATGTTCATTATGGGGATGAGGCGCTGGAAATGCGTGGTGACATTGCAGTTGAGGATCTGGAAAAATCGCTGGACCAATGGATAAATTATTTTTCTGACCCCAATGAGCCATATGCCCCATGGTTCCGCTACTATGCTTTCCGAAGTATTTTAAGTTTAGGTCGTTGGGACAAGGATGAAGGTAAGTTCCCCAAGCGCTCTCCAGGAACGAACTTTCTTTTTCCGGATATAGACAGGAGTGCTTTGGGGTATGTTCAGGATATGATCAGCGCGGCGTATGACAATCGGGCTCTTGAGAATATTCAAAAAGCGCAAAGAAGGATGAATGTCCCAGAAAACGACGTTTTAACACAAAGAGAAGCGCGGGAATTTGCAAGGATGTCGTTTGCTGACCAATATGCTGAAGGAATAAAACAAAAGGGCGAGATCACCTCTGAGATGAAAGAGGAAACCAAAGGAATGTGGATTGCTTACCGTCAAGGGTCTGACCCAACTGAACTTTGGAAATCACTGCAAAATAAAGGTACCTCTTGGTGCACTGCTGGTTTTGGCACCGCAAAGGCACAACTGGAAGGTGGGGATTTTTATGTTTACTACACACCTGATAAATACGGTAATCCAACAATTCCCAGAATTGCCATCCGGATGCAAAAGGGAGAAATTTTTGAAGCCCGGGGAGTAGCAGATAAAGATCAAAACTTGGAAGCAAATATGGTTACCATTGCCGAGGAAAAAATTGACCAACTTCCTGGCGCGGAAAAGTACCGCAAAGCCTCTGCTGATATGAAGCGATTGACTGGGCTTGAGGAAAAAGTAAACAAGGGACAAGAATTATCAATTGAAGATTTGAGATTTATTTATGAAGTTGACTCCAAGATACAGGGATTTGGGTATGAAGATGACCCTCGGATTGCCGAGTTAAGATTGAGGCCAGATCGCGATCCGATAGGTGACGCTAAAATTATCTATAACAATCAAATCGCTTGGGGACCATCTGACGTCATAAACGAGCGTACAAAAGCCTATATTGGATCACTCTTCCCGGGGATTTTTGAGTTTTTGCCTGAATCTATTGAGATATATACGTCCTTTCCGGAAGGCAAAATAGGACGTGAAATCTTAACAATTGGGGGAAAAACAAAAGATCAGCTTCAAAACGAATTAAAGAGGCAGGGAATTAATGTAAGTGACTATGCGGAAAGTATGATGCGAAATAGAGAATTTGAAGTCGAGAAAAATCCTCGGAAATTGGCTCTGGTTAGGTTGACAATTAGTACCTTGGGTTTTGAAAGAGGAGCGACAACCGATGAGATATATGCAAAAGCACAATCTTTGGGACTTGAGTTGTGTCCTGCGGAAGTCGGACCATCTTTGCGCTTGAAATACAAAGATCAGCCTCTATATGAATGGTTATTTATTGGCATGAAACAAGTCGCCGACTCGGGTGGTGGTCCGGACGTTTTCATTCTGGATCACGACGGGGATGGCCTCTGGTTGGATGACTATTGGGCCAGTCCTGACAGTCGGTGGCGTTCTGGCAGCGCGTTCGTTTTCTCTCTCCGCAAGTAATCTTGAGATTTTGCCTCTTTGACACTTTGGCGGCGCAAGCGGGGCGCCTACTGGTGATTTTTTGTCTTAGTTTGAAGGTGTCTCCGTGGCTCAAAAGGCCCAGGTACGAGGCCAAGCTTTCTAGTGAAAAGTTTTTGCTTAATTTTGTTAGCATTCTTCGTTTTGTGCTTGTTCTTAGCACTCTATGGTGGGGAAAGTGGGTCCAACCTAAAAAGTCAACTCCGGAAACCAGCGTTTTGATGAAAATTTTTTTTGGGTGCAAAGAAAGTTTTAGCTCAGTTTGCAAAAACTGAGACATTTTAGGAATTAGATCGACTAAATATTGTTTGTCTTCACTCAGGGCGGTAAAGTCATCGGCATAACGAAGATAGTATTTCACTTTGAGTTTCCTTTTAATAAACCGATCAAATTCATTCATGTAAACGTTCACCAAAAGCTGACTGGTTAGGTTTCCCAGCGGCAAACCAGTCTCTGGCTTTTCAGGTGTTTCAAAACTATCTATAACTTGCCTGAGCAACCAAAGTACTTCTTGGTCTGCGATGTGATTTTTGAGGATCTTTTTTAAGATTTGGTGGTCGATATTGGCAAAAAATTTTTTGATATCGCATTTTAGTACCCAGGCAGTTCGTGTGTTGTTTTTGGAAGCTTTTCTGGCGAAGTATCGAAAGCGGTTGATGGCCTTGTGAGTGCCCTTATCAATACGGCAAGAATAGGAGTCAAAAATGAATTTTTTATCAAAATAGGGATACAGAATTCTATAGATTGCGTGGTGGAGAAGTCTGTCTGCCACCCCCGCTTTGTGGATACTCCTTGGTTTTGGATCGTTTATCTTAAAGGCAAAATATTCTCCGTGCCTGTAAGTTTTGTCAGTCAACTTCTTGTGAAGATCAACAAGATTATCGATCAGGTGGAGGGAAAATTCAAAAACATCCCTGCGCTTTTTCTTACCCTTTAGAAACTCTTGCCAGGATGAAAGAAAATTTTCAAGGCGGATGATATCATTATATGTATGGCGCAGCCTTACTCTCTCTCTCTCTCTCTCTCTCTCGGTGAGCTCCTCGATTTTGAGGAAAATCAAAGAGGGATACTTGTTGTGGCTGGCTAGCGTTCCTCATATGCCCAAGTCTGCACGCTACTTAATTGGAGCCAGAATTGAAAATAAATTTCTGGATCTTTTGGAGTTTTCATATGTAGCCTATTTTAGCCCGAAAGAAACAAAAATCCAAAAAATTACGGAATGCATTGTTTGTTTGGATGCTCTTAAATTTCTAGTTTCAATCGCTTGGGAGGCGAAGTTTATTTCTCATAAACAATACGAGCGAACGGCGGTGAAATTAGATGAGGTTGGGAGAATGTTTGGTGGCTGGAAGAAAAACCGCACCTAGAATGGTGCGGTAAAAAGAAAGACTTTCGTTAGAGAGAAAACGAATTCGTTGTCAGAATTCCACCGACTGTCAGGATTGGCCCAATTGTCATTCAACCAGAGGCCATCTTCGTTGTGATTCAGATTGAAAACGTTCGGATTACCATCCGAGTCGGTTTTGCGTGAGTTGTACCATCTTAAACCACTGCCGGCACAAAACTGGTAACCGGCTGTATTTTATTTGTGATAAAGTTTTCCGAATGGGAAAACGAATCAACCAGTACAACACACCAAGTTTTTCTTTTTTTCTTTAGAGGAAGATTTCAAGAAGCCGTGACCTTTTGATTTAATCAACCCCAGATAATTTTAAACAATCTAAAGACAATTCTTCAACCTCAATTTTTGACGGCAACGATGTTTGTTTAGTTGTTTTGCCGCCCAAGACTCAAGCTTCGGATCTTCCCAAGTCTTTCGAAACTCGGGGCCTTAAGGCTTTCTTTAAGATGATTCTCGAAGGTGTAAATTTTATTTTTTATAGTTAGATAATATCACATATGATATTCACTCCAGTTCTTTTAATCTTGTCAATTGGGCCTTTTTGTCGTTAGGCAGTTTCTGATCCACAACTTCAGCGAAGAGTTTTTCTAAAATTTCCCCTATCTTTGGCCCCGGTTTAATTCCGAGCACTTTCATAACGTCGTTACCGGTAATTTTTAGATCGTGAATGGTAAAGGGTTGTTTTTGGACTTCAATGAGGCGCTTTTTAAACTCCTCCGTGCGCCAGGAAGTCTCACGAGCGCCGCTGCCCAGACGGTCAGCCCGCCGAAGCTCAAGCATATCTTCAACATTTTCCACTCCCACCCGAGTGATAAACCTTCTCAAGGCTTTATCGGTCTGGGTTTCGCCAACCGAGAACTGATGCCAGCGGACCAGTTTAATTAACTTTCTGGCCTGTTCATTGGAAAAACGCAGACGTTCGGCGATCCTTTTGGCAATTCTAGTTCCCACGACCTCGTGATTATAAAAAGTAATTACCCCGTTGGGCATTTTTTTGTAAGTCTGGGGTTTGCCTATGTCATGAATAAGAGTGGCAAAGCGGACAATGGGATCAGTCGACTGGCAGTGTTTCAAAGAAAGCAAACAGTGTGTCCCGACGTCGTAAATGTGGTGTCTTTGAGGAGATTTTTGTTCGACTCCAAAAGCTTTTTCGAGCTCCGGAAGAATCTCGATCAGGAGACCTGTTTCTCTTAAGTGGAGCACACCTTCGTGAGGATTTGGTGAAGCCAAGATTTTAATGAGTTCGTCTCTAATGCGCTCTCTGGCAATTTTATTGATTAAAGTAGAGTTTGCTTTGATGGCATCAAGTGTCTTTTTTTCAATCTTAAAATTAAGCTCAGCTGCCAGGCGTACCGCCCGCATCATGCGCAGAGTATCCTCGGCAAAGCGCTCCTGGGGGCCACCGACGGCACGGATCAGTTTTTTTTCTAAATCTTTTTGCCCACCGTGTGGATCAATTATTTTTACTTTAGTAAGCCCCATGGCATTAATCGTAAAATCTCTTCTTTTGAGATCTTCTTCAAGAGTTTTACCCCAGGCGACTTTGTCCGGCCGTCTTTTGTCAGAGTAACCAAATTCAATCCGGTAGGTAGTAATTTCAAATGGTTTAAAGCCCTCGGTTTGGGTCGGGAGGCCGACCGTACCGAATCCCTGATGATAGCTGTCTTTGCCTAATACTTTTTGTGATTCATCGGGCGTGGCATTGGTGGCAAAGTCCCAGTCAATAACGCTCTTACCCATAAGCAAGTCACGAACGGCTCCGCCAACGATGTAGATTTCAAAGCCGGCTTTCTCAAACTTAGCGATTACACCGCCAACCTCATCTGGTATAGTGAAGTGCATAGTTTTAGTATACCAGTATGCAGTGGGAAGTTAAGAAAAGTATTACAAGTAGTAAAAGTAGTGCAAGTAGAATTGTAGAGATTCTTTTGGAAAACAGAGGTGTTAAAAACAGTCAAGAATTTTTTAATCCTAAACACCCAAAGGATTTGACTCTCAAAGAGCTTGGAATTTCATCAGGTGAGGTAAAAAAGGCGGCAGCAAGAATCAAAAAAGCCATCAAAGCCAAAGAAAAAATAATTGTTTATGGGGATTATGACGCAGACGGAGTTTGTGCCACTGCCATTGCCTGGGAAGCGCTTCACAGCCTTGGTGCTGACGTGATGCCCTATATTCCGGAGAGGTTTTCAGAAGGATACGGACTCAACAAAGACTCAATCCGCCGGCTGGCGGACCAAAATCCTGGCCTCAAATTAATACTTACCGTTGATAACGGGATAGTAGCCCACAAAGGTGTTGACACAGCTAACAAGTTGGGGATTGATGTTATTATTTCGGATCACCATCAAAAAGAAAAAAAATTACCCAAAGCGTATGCAACTGTGCATACGGACAAAATCGGTGGCGCGGGACTAGCCTGGATTCTGGCCCGCGAACTGGGCAGTCAAAGTGGTTTGGAACTGGCTGGAATTGGAACCATTGCAGACGTTTTGCCTCTGATTGGCCCCAATCGATCATTTGCCAAATACGGTCTTAACGATCTTAATACCACCCAGCGGCCGGGACTCTTGGAACTTTTGCGTGAGGCAGCTTTATTCCCTGGAGGGGTTGGCGCTTACCACGTGGGCTTTGTGATTGCACCCCGAATCAATGCCATGGGCAGACTTGCCCATGCTCTGGATTCACTGCGGCTTTTGTGTACCCCGGCGCAAAGTCGCGCTCAAGAATTAGCTCAGCTTTTGGGGAGAACCAATAGCGAGCGGCAGAGAATCGTTGAAGAGGTTGTTGCCCATACCCGGGGGGCAAGTAAAGACAAAAGTTTTAAGGGGGTAATTCTTTTGGCTCATGAGAGTTATCACGAGGGGGTGATTGGCTTGGCGGCGGCAAAGCTGGTTGAAGCTCATTGGCGGCCAGCGGTTGTTATTGCCAAAGGCAGTGAAATGAGCAAAGCCTCTGCCCGCTCAATTCCGGGCTTTAATATTATTGCGGCGATCCGGCAGCTTTCTGACTTAATTGAAGAGGGCGGAGGCCATCCGATGGCGGCCGGATTTAGCATTAAAACCGAAAGAATTAGTGAATTCCACCAAAAACTGGATGAAATAGCCAAGCCCTTGTTAACCGACGAGGTTTTATCTCGTAGTCTAACCGTTGATACGGAAATTGGCTTTGGCAGCCTTACCCAGGATCTGGCTGAAAAAATTGCCGACTTTGACCCTACGGGGTTGGGTAATCCGACGCCCAGCTTTGCGACTTTTGGTGTTGAAGTATTGGAAGCACGCAGCGTGGGGGGAGATAATAAACATTTGAAGTTGGTACTGCGAAATCAAGAAAAAGTATTTGAAGCCATTGCATTTAGCTTTGGCCACCTAGCCCAAAAACTATCTCTGGGAGATCAAATTGACATCGCTTATAATCTGGAAGAAAACGTCTGGAACGGCCACAAAAGCTTACAATTGAAAGTTAGAGACATTCGAGCCATTGGCCAAGACAGTTAGTTGCTCAATCAGCCTCTCATTTGTGGCTACTTTGCATAAAGCTGGTCCGAAATCCACTTTTTTACGCTGTGACAGCAGCCGAGCCGTCAACACTTTAAGGTGTAACACTTGTTCAGGGTCAGCCCCGCGAACCATTTTTTCAATTTGTTCTCTTTCCGCCATAAGCATTAAAAAACCCCTAGTCCTTAGGAGTTGGTTTGCCATGCCGAGAAATTTTATAACAGCTTGCGATTGTCTGTCAAGCGGGCTAAAATACGGACAGTATGGACAGAACGTTAGCCATTGAGACAACAAAAAAAGTTGGGGAGAAAGTTCTCCTTAAAGGTTGGGTGGACTCAGTCCGGGATCATGGTGGGATTACCTTCATTGATTTGAGGGACCGAAGTGGATTAGTCCAATGTGTTGGTAAAGGTTTACCGAGAGTTACACCAGAGTCAGTAGTAGAAATTGCTGGCGAAGTCAAAAAACGCCCGGAAAAGCTAGTCAACAAAAATCTTGAAACAGGCGTAGTGGAGATTCAAATAAAAAAGCTAAAAATTCTATCTCTTGCCGATGAGCTGCCTATACCCATACAAGCGAAAGAGGGAGAAGTTGGAGCCACAAAAAGATTTAACTGGCGTTGGATCAACTTGAGGCAGGAAGGAAAAAGACAAATTTTTGAGGTATGGACTGCTTTGGAAAAGGGCTTTCGTGACTATTGGGAACAGGGTGGCTATGTTCAGGTTTATTCCCCATCGTTTATGAGCACAGCAAGTGAATCAGGAGCGGAGGTTTTCGAGGTAAAATATTTTGAAAGAAAAGCGTTTCTTGCACAGTCACCCCAGTTTTACAAACAGATGGCAATGGCGGCTGGTTTTGAAAAAATTTTCATGGTTGGTCCAGTTTTTCGAGCCGAGCTCTCGTTTACTACTAGACACATGACCGAGTTTACAGGTTGGGATTTCGAGATCTCATTTATTGAGTCGCATTACGACGTTATGGCTGAAGAAGAGAAGATGTTGGTAAGCGCATTTAAGAGAGTTAAAGCAGATGTGGGTGTAGATCTAGAAATTCCCCAAATTCCGTTCCCAAAAATTTCTATGGCTGAGGCTAAAAATAAATTGAATAAGTTGGGAATAGAAAGTGAGAAAGAATACGATGTAACTCCCGAAGAAGAAAAAGAATTATCACGTCTAATCAAGGAGGAAACCGGGCACGATTTTGTATTCTTGATTGATTATCCGAAGGAGGCAAGACCCTTTTACCACATGCGACATAAAGATAATCCTGATTTAACGATGAGTTTTGACTTACTTTACAAAGGTATTGAAATTACAACTGGAGCTCAACGGGAACATAGAATTGAAGTTTTGGAAAAGCAAGCAAAAGAAAAGAAGATGTCCTTGGACGATTTAAAAGATTACCTGAACTTTTTTAGATATGGTTGTCCCCCACACGGCGGTGGTGGAATTGGACCTGGGCGGATCGTCATGAAAATTCTTGATTTACCAAGTGTAAAAGAAGCGACTTTTCTGCCTCGTGACGTGAAGAGATTAAAACCATGAAACTTCTCTTGCTGTCCATGCTCTCATTTGTTTTTATAGCCAGCTCGGCCCTGGCCTTGTCCAAACCTGACTTTGTTGTGGTTAGCCAACCAAAACCGGTTGCTGCCTTTAGCCTTCTGCCGGTTTTGGGCAACACCGAGGGGTTTCCCGTGCTTTCAGCCCAAGGGGTGACTGCGGTTGACCTCGACTCGTCAGTTGTTATGTATGAGAAAAATGCGGACCAAACACTTCTTCCTGCCTCAACAACTAAGATAATGACGGCGCTGGTTGCCATGGACTATTACCCTGACGACTATGTAGTGAAAGTCAAACCGCTGTCAGTGGTCGGGCAAAAAATGGGATTGATAGCAGGGGAGGAAATGGTCGCGAAGGATCTTTTGAAGGGTCTTTTGATTTATTCAGCCAATGACGCGGCTGAAGCACTGGCCGCTGACTATCCCGGTGGCAGAGAAATGTTTGTCGCAGCCATGAATATGAAAGCGGCCAGGTACCATCTTGACCACACCCTATTTGCAAACCCCACCGGTCTTGATGGTGAGGATCACGTTTCCACGGCCAGAGATTTAGTTCGGCTTTCTCAAATTGCCATGCAAAATCCAGAATTTGCCCAGATTGTTGGGACTAAGGAAACCAGAGTCACGAGCGTTGACGGAGAAATTGCTCATTATCTAATTAATATCAATGAGCTTTTGGGGGTGGTTGACGGGGTTGTTGGCATTAAGACCGGCTGGACTGAGGATGCACGGGAGAATCTGGTAACTTATATTGAGCGGGATGGGCACAAAATAATTATTGCTCTTCTAGGTTCCCAAGATCGGTTTGGTGAAACAAGGGAATTAATTGATTGGATTTTTGAAAATTACTCCTGGCAAGAAGTTAAATTTTAGGTTAGAATTTATTAGTGAGGTTAACTGTCCACCAGCGCCGCATACTTTCTGAGTTCGTCGCGAATGTGGGGGTTACTTGGTTTGCCGGTGGAGTTGTCGCCCCCATCTTTTCAACCAGGGATTTACAGAATATTATTACTACTGGAATATGGGGGCTATCTTTATCTTTGGTTTCTGTAAGTTTCGCCTTGCTGATTAATAAAAGTAGTTAATTTATGAATTTTGAAGATATTATAAGGATTTTCTCGGTGGCAACTGCCCTAACGGGTTTGCTTTATTTATTTATTTACTTTCTGATAAAGAAAAGGTAACATGAGTTTACGATGAGTAATTTAACCTTACTGATTATTGTGTCGTGGGGGATTTTGCTTTTAGGGGCGGGATTGCTTTTTCGAGAGCTTCGAAGGGGATGATTTTCACTCTTCGTAATAATCAGCCGTGACAGCGGGGACGTAGGCTATAAAGTTGTTGTCGCCGGCAAAGACAATAACTGGCTGGTAAAATTCTACTTGTTCACCGGCGTCATAGTAAGCTAAATACACTTCCCTTATCACTACCTGCCCACTCTCACTTTGTCCCATATTGGCGATATATCCTGCGCCCGCGGCAAGCTCATTGTAGGCGTCCTGCGCGGTTTTAATGGGGTAGGTAGAGGACTGCTCTTCATCGACGGGGAAGTAGTGATACTCACCGTTGACAATTTGTTTTTCGCGCTGGCTGGCCCCTGTTACCAAGAACCAAACATTAGCTCGCTTAGGATCCGGAGTGACCGCCGGCAACTCATCGTAAGCACGTCTGAAAAGGTTTACCCGGACCAGATCTGCCTCTGAGAGAGAAATAGCGTCAACCAGCCTGAGAGCTTCAATTTTTAGGAATTCATGGCTGGTCTGGCCGGTTAGATCTTCCGGTAGAAGATTTGCCGAGGACAGAAAGCTCCTTACCTGGCTTGCCGCAATTTCTGGTGAGGAAGGCCTTCTTTCAACTGGAGAGGAATCAATGGAGAGGTTGTAACTAATGGAGAAGCTTCCGGTAATGATATTCATTTCAAGATCTGATGGAACTCTGGGATGGGGAAAAGTGTAAATAGTTTCACTTTTGGCAATTGGTTCGCTGACAAAACCTAGAGAAGTGGCCTTTTGTTTGGCCGACTCCAGGGCCAATAGGTTAGATGACAGCTGGGGCATGAAGTAAACCTTGGTCTGGGTAGGCAGAGCAGGCAGCTGCCCAGTTACGGTTTGCAGAGTATAGGTTACTTGCGGTCGCTCTTTTTCAGGAAACGGCAAACCAGGCAATTTGCCAAAAGCGACCGTTGGGGGAGGCGGAGGCTTGGGGAAAAGCCTTTTGTACAAATTAATACCCAGCCCAAAAATAATTCTTAAAGCAATTAATCCCAAGATACCGTAGATGCCATAGCGGATTATTTTTCGGGTTGAGATAGCAACTTGAGTCAGACTGGTCATTCTCTTTTGAGTATACGTGGGGTCGGTGGTAAAATTCAATTGAAGATGCCTAACGTACGAACCAGAATCGCCCCATCACCTACCGGCTTTGCTCATGTGGGGACAGCCTACATTGCTTTGTTTAATCTGGCCATGGCCCGCAAAAATAAAGGTAAATTTATTTTAAGAATCGAAGATACGGATAAAAAACGGGAAGTGGAAGGTGGAATCAAAGTGATTGAGGAAGGACTAAAATGGTTGGGTTTTACTTGGGATGAATTTTACCGTCAGTCCGACCGGCTGGATGTTTATAAAAAATATGCTCAAAGGCTTCTGGATGAAGATAAAGCGTATGAGGAAGACGGGGGTATAATTTTGCGCGTACCCCGAGAGTACGTTTCTTGGCAAGACCTGATTCGAGGAGAAATTACTTTTCCTAAGGAAGAAATGAAAGATTTTGCCATCATCAAAAAAGACGGCTTTCCGACTTACAATTTTGCGGTCGTGGTTGACGATATTGAGATGAAAATAAGCCACGTCATTCGGGCCGAGGATCACATCAGCAACACCCCCCGCCAAATTACGGTTTATCAGGCGCTTGGGGCCGCCTTGCCGGAGTTTGGCCACATGCCGCTTTTGCGAAACGCTGACCGCAGCAAAATTTCTAAGCGAAAAAATCCGGTGGCTTTGTCTTGGTATCAGCAGGAAGGCTATCTACCCGAAGCTTTGGTAAATTTTTTATGCCTTTTGGGCTGGAGTCATCCGGAAGAAAAAGAAATTTTTTCTTTTGACGATTTTGTTAAAAATCTTGACCTTGCCCGCGTCCGCAAGACCGGACCAATTTTTGACAGAGATAAACTCGATTGGATCAACGGTGAATATATTCGGGAAATGAAAAACGAGGATCTAAAAGCAAAAATTTATGATTTCTTTGAAGGTAAGTATGATAAAGATCTAGTCGAAAAATTAGTTCCCTTAGTAAAAACCCGCATCAAAACTCTCAAAGAATTCGACTCGCTGTGCTCTTTCTTTCTGGCCACTTCCGAAGTGGAAGTGGATAGAAAATTACTAGGCAGGAATTATAAAAAGCATCTTGCTGCCGCTATTGCAGCTTTGGAGAAGAACGAATCTTTAGATAAAGTTCCCCAAAAGAATGGCTTTAAAGTAGGGGACTTTTTTATGGACTTACGTATTGCCCTCACCGGTCAAAAAATCACCCCCCCGATCAATGAATCAATTGAGATTTTAGGGAGGGAGGAATCCATCAAAAGACTTCAAAAAGTTCTGGGCTAGGAATGACGTACAAGGTCCGTCCTTGCACGTATTTCAAAAACTGATTCGAGTTTAGACTTCATTCTTGTATAATTTCTGGGCTTAAGTTGGGCAATTGTGTTTTGGTGTCGGAGTTGATACAAATAAAGAAATGGAAGAAAACACAAAGATTGCCATTTTTAGGGGGAAAGGAATTAGAAAGACCATTTATAAAAATGAGTGGTGGTTCGTGGTTAACGACATAATTGAAGCTCTGACAGACTCCAGAGATCCGGCTCAGTATTTCAAGCGCCTCAAATCCAGGGATACTGAGTTGAGAAAATTAATGAGCAAAGGGGGGGTACAATTTGTACCACCCCTTATGTTGGAAATTAGAACTCCTGGAGGCAAACAGAAGGCTTATTGTTGGAACACAGAAGGGATATTTCGCCTCATTCAATCTATCCCTTCCCCGAAGGCAGAGCCATTTAAACGATGGTTGGCAAAGGTTGGGTATGAACGCATTCAAGAGATTGAAGATCCGGAATTGGCGACTAAGAGAACCAGGGTTTTGTATAAAGCCAAAGGTTACCCTGGCGACTGGATTGAAAAAAGGATGCGTGGGATTGTTATTCGTGAAGAACTAACCGACGAGTGGCAAAAACGTGGCGCAAAAGCCAAAAAAGATTACAAAATTTTGACCGCTGAGATTTCCAAAGCCGCATTTGGAGTTACCCCCAGCCAGTACAAAAGATTAAAGGGGCTAAAAAGGGAAAATCTACGCGACCATATGGACGATTTTGAATTGATTTTTACCATGTTGGGAGAGCGGGCCACAACTGAGATCCATCGGGTTGAGGACTCAAAAGGGGTGCCCAAACTTAAAAAAGATGCCCGCGCCGGTGGAGATATTGCCGGTGGTGCCAGAAAAAAACTTGAGAAGCGCCTCAAGCGCTCAATTGTTTCCAGGAAGAATTTTTTGCCCCAGAGTAAAAAGTTGATTGGAGGATAATGAACTTGTCCAACTTCATTGTATAATGAAATAACATGGGGGGAAAGGTACCCACACAGACTTATTTTGACATTAAAGTTGATGCTGCCCGGGAGAAAGCCGAGGCCCTGCGGCAAAAGCTCAAAGTCAAACAGTTCGAGGTAAGAGATGAGTTTGCCCAAAAGTATCCCAAAGCAAAGAAATATTTGGAAAAGAAGGGGCTGGATTTGGGCCGTGTCCGTGAGCACTCCGCTAAAATCATTGGTGCTAGCGCTTTGGCCGGAGTGCTTCTTCTTTCCCCACCTAAGGGGCAAAAAGCCCTGCCCCCTGCCCATGAAGTTGTGGAAAGACTAAAAACTGTGGGTGAATCTACTCAATCTCCTGAAGCACCCAAAAAAGTATTGATTGAATCCTTGAAAGAGGTTATTCCCGAAAAACCCAGGCCCTTGAGCCGCGAAGAAGAAAAAAATCTTGAGCAGGTTTTTGAGGGTGTTATTGGAATTAAAGCACGGGCAACATTAGAGGGGGAGCACCTTAACACCACTTACGGCTACATTGGGGCTGAGCAGCACTTGAGGCGCTACCCCGGCGATACCCTGGCCAATCACAGCCAGGACAGCGAAATGCTTAAAGAGGGCATTGCTCCGGGCCTTGGAGCCTGGGGTTATTTTGCCCCTTCAAAAGACAAGTTTACCCGTAACTTGGAGGAAACCGAACGCTGGTATGCCGTAGTTCAAACTCTGTATCTGCCTGACTGGGGTCGCCGCCAACCGTACCTGCGGGATTGGTATAAATATCGTAAAGTTTTAATTGTAAACACTGCCAATGGAAACGCAGTCGTTGCCGCCATTGCCGACTCCGGCCCGGCGGCCTGGACAGGGAAACATTTTGGTGGTAGCCCGGAAGTTATGGATTACCTTGGTGGCTCGCGCTACAAAAAGGGACCGGTCGTCCTTTTCTTTGTTGATGATCCACAAAATCAAGTTCCCATTGGTCCGGTGGAATATAATAAACTAAACTTAGAAGGAGTGAATTTAATCAATGTCTAAAATTTTCTACGACAGTTTACTAGATTTATCTGACGTAGAAAAACACATCAGTAAAGTAGCGCAAACTCAGGAAGAGAAAGAAGAATTGTGGCAGATAGTAGATGAACTTATCCACCACAAAATAGTCGGTTGCATCTTAGACAACCTCCACTCTGACCATCACGAAGAGTTCTTGGATAAATTCCACTTAAACCCCTACGACGAATCAATCATTCAATACTTAAACGAAAAGATCGATAGCGACGCAGGACAATTGATTAGAGATCAGGTGAAAGTTATAAACTCCTTACTTCTTTCCTAGGGCCATCCAGACCATATAGAGTCCTCCGAGGCCAACTAGTATGTAAAAGACTGAAACTAGGGAAGCGCTAACGCCAAAAACTGATTCTACCAAGTTCAAGTTAGCTACTCCTACGAATCCCCAGTTAAGGGCACCCACAACCACAAGTACCCAAGCTACCCAATCTAACCCTTTCATTTGAGGTTTTTTTGCTGCCATTTCTCCTCACCCCCTTCAAAAAACTTATATACCAG
The DNA here is from genome assembly GCA_001792465.1 of Candidatus Woesebacteria bacterium RIFCSPHIGHO2_01_FULL_44_10. GTDB lineage: Bacteria > Patescibacteriota > Microgenomatia > UBA8517 > UBA8517 > 2-01-FULL-44-10. The sequence continues at coordinate 51,038 of MGGO01000031.1, read as the reverse complement.
TATACGCATATATGAATTTTATCTGTCAAGGGCTATAGTATTATTTAATTATATGATGGAAGAGGAAAAAAAGCTCGAGCCAATAAATTTTGAGACTAAGTATATATATGATGGAGAAAACATTCACGCCGTAGCTTTTGGAAATACCGGCTTGAGAATTGAGCGTACAGGGAATAGTTGGCACATGCATTTTTATCCTGATCGGTACTCAAGCAGGTATGGTAAAGGCAATCCTATTAAATACGGCACGGTTTTTGGGGCTGCCCTATCAGCCTTGGTTGATTGGTGGAGAAATGAAGACAATTTTAGTGAGAATTTTCCTCGCATGAATTTTTTACGAGGAGCCACTGTAAAAAGTATGCATCAATTCAGACAGCGGCTTCTCAATCTTCCGGACCAGCCACCGGTCTATGAAGAAACAACTACACACGATTCTATCAAGAGTGGAACCTTATTCAGTTATAAACTGCATCTCGACGGATTAGTTTCTAACGCTGATTTAATGGGGAAAATCAGAAAGATGCGGGAAAACTGTGTGACTAGAGGTTATATTATGGAACCTGCTTAAGATAGTTACTTTTTTTGCCTTTTGAAAAATTCCACCTGCCGCAGGCGCTTTTTGGCTTCTTCTCTGGTTTTGTACGGTCCACCCAAGTTCCTCCGCGTTTTCTCGCTTAAAACAAAGTAACCAGTTTTTCTCTTGACAATCATTTTATATATTAGCTAATGAGATTACGTGTTCATACTTTGACGCAACTGAGCTGTAATTGCCAAAGACTCTTTCAAATTCACGCTTAATCAGCGGTTTGATCCTCTTTACGGTTACAAAATATAATTTGCCGTTTTCTCTGAGTCGCATTTTTGAATTTTCTATAAACTCAATAATCGTTTCTTTAGGCATATGACTTGGAGGGTTTGACAGCACAACATCAAAATTTATTTCGGGCGGTATTTTTTCAAAACCATCGCTTGCCAGAATTTCGACATTTTTTGTGCTATTGATCTCGGCGTTAATTTTTGCGTATTTGAGGGCTCGAATATCTATATCGACCAGATAGACTCTTCCTTCGGGTGCAAGATTGGCTGCAACAATGCCAATGGGGCCGTAGCCGCACCCCAGATCTACGACGGTATCACCATTTTTGATTTCCATATTTTCAATTAATAACCGAGTTCCTAAATCTATTTTGTCTTTTGAAAACAAACCTGGCTTGGTTTCGAATATATATTGTTGATTTCTTAGTGTGGCAACGATTTTCATATTGCAGGTATATAATAGCATCAGAATGAAAATTAATGCCAAATTGTTTGATAACATTAGGATATGACTTGGCTGACCAATCTTCTCAATAGGCTAACCATGTATCGGTTAATCCTGTATGTATTGATTGGTTATTTAACACTTGCGGTCGTTGAAGGTTTTTTGGGAGTTTTACCACTCCCGCCGGTTCAGATTGCTCTTCAGGCTGTTTATCTTTTTCTGGTAGCAAATATTGCCAACAGAATTTTTTCGAAAATTTTTGGTGCGGTTACCAATTCCGAATCGGCCACCATTACCGCCTTAATTCTTTCCTTAATTGTCGGTCCGGTAGATTTTCCCGGACAGCTTGTTTTTCTGACTTTAGTGGCAATTGCCGCCATGGTCTCAAAATACGTTCTGGCAATCAGGAAAAGGCACATTTTCAACCCGGCGGCTTTGGCAGTAACGGCAATGGCGGTTTTTGGCGGTATTGGTGCTTCGTGGTGGGTGGGCAGCCCACCTTTAACTGCCTTTACAGCCATTGGTGGCTTTTTGATTCTGACTAAAATCAAAAGATTTACACTGGCAGCCGTCTTTTTGGCAACTTACTTGCTTGGATCAGGCTTTCTGGGAGTAAGCCCGATTATCTTTTTTGTTTCGGTCATGCTTATTGAGCCTTTGACCTCCCCGGTGGAAACCAAAAAACAAATTATTTATGCCGGCTTTGTCGCGGTCGTGCTTATTCTAACTCAGCAGTTTGTAAAAGTGGGCTACACCCTGGAAGCTTCACTTCTGGCGGGTAATATTCTTTTTTACTTGCTTTCTCTGCCTTTCAGGACAATTCTGACTTTAAAAACCAAAGAAAAACTGGCCAACAATACCTACGCGTTTCATTTTGCAAAAACGGCTTCGTTTGATTATCGGCCCGGCCAATTTCTGCACTGGACTCTGCCTCACGTTGGACCTGACGCCCGGGGCGTACGGCGCTATTTCACCATTGCCTCCTCACCAACCCAAAAAGACATTATGATTGCGGTCAGGGTTCCAGATGAGGCCAGTTCTTTTAAAAAGACTCTTTCCAACCTCAAAGGAGGGGACCAAATTGTGGCCATGGACGCGGCTGGTGAATTTGTCCTGCCCAAAGATAAAACAATTCCCCTGGCTTTTATCGCCGGAGGTATCGGGATCACGCCCTTTGCCAGCATGGCCCGCTGGTTGATTGATAAAAAGCAAGAAAGAGACATTGTGCTTTTATATTCAAATTCCACGCTCCAGGATATTGCTTTTAGAAAGCTTTTTGACGAAGCCCAAAAGGTGGGGATTAAAACCCATTATGTTGTTACCGAAAAGGACGGTTATATTGACGAAGCACTGATTAAAACAAAAGTCCCCGACTGGAAAAAAAGAATTTATTACGTCTCCGGCCCCCAACCGATGGTTGATATTTTTGCCAAAATGCTTTCAAAGATGAAAGTGGCAGGGATCAAAACAGACTTTTTCCCGGGCTACACAGATCGCCATCAGAAATAATTCTACTCGACAACAACGGTTCCCGTATCAGAAAGATTGAGATGGTTATGATAGCCAAATTCTCCTGCCTTGGTGAAACTGAAACTGAAACTTTCCCCGTTACCAATGCCTTTTTTGGCGTCAAAACCAGCCAGACCGGTGTGAATCGGGTGGGGATTGCTGGCAATCCACATTGCGCGGCTTGACTGATTTACAAAAGTTACGGCCTCCCCGACGCCAACGGTGATGGTCGCTGGAGAAAAGCCGGAGCTATCATATGTAATTGTTGGTGAAGCTTGAGGGGTTTGCGTTGTAACAGTTGCCGTTTCGGTAACTGCAGGTTGGCTGGGGGTCCTGGAAGTCATTGATCGATAAGCAAAAAACCCACCCCCGGCCAAAACAGCAATTAAAACTACAACTATAACTGCAGTTTTCATGTCTGACTACGATAACTTAAAAGTTAGCCTTTTGTCAATTTCTTCCTGTTCATGGTTTGAAAATTTTCTTTAGTGACAACTTTTTTATCGGTTTTTCTTTCGATTTGTTTTCTGGCATTGCCGGCAATACCGCCGCCCTCTTTGGCAATCTTTTTACTTGGAATGAAGCCTTTTGGTTTTCGTTTTTTTGATATTTCAGTTGTGACCGTTTCAGCCAGCATATTCAAGACTAATTCCAAATTAGTCATGTTATCCCGCAGGCTTTCTTTTTTTAGGCTTTTGAGATTTTTGTATTGTCTTGTAGTTAAACCTGCCCAGGCTTGGGTAATTTCATCTGTTAGTATAGCAAACTCTATTCCCTCTTTGACGCCACGTGTTTCCCATTCATCAGTCAGGTCTTTACGAATTTCTATGCTTTTGAGCCTTTGATTGATCCACTCGCGGCTGTAACCTTTTTGAAGATAAATTTTGAGGGCACGATTTATAGCTAATTCAGGGTCGGCAGTTTCTTCAAGTCGCTCATAACCCACCCGTGCCAGCCAGAGTTTGAACGGCTCGGCATTGGGTGAGGGGATCGACTGGATTAGACGCAGCACAGTCTCAGTATCTGCAGCATCGGTTGGATAATATTTACCATCTGGTGCTACCATTTTCAGGTGTACGATTTTTTCGTACACCTCACTACCTTCTTCACGAAGTTTACTTTTTAGGTCTGACCAGTACCTTTTGGGGATTGTACTTTCTGTTAATACAGCGACAATGTCGATTACAGAAAAATACCACTGTTCTTGATTGTTTTCCCAATGACGGCGAATTTTTTTACCTTTGAAGAGGGCAATTTTTTCTACGGGCATAATTTACGATAGACCAAATATTTCCCGAAGTCAAGATATCAAATTTGTATCTAAGGATGTGTTTCTAACATTAGCGGTCAGGTAGGTGTAGCAGCTAAAATATCTTTTCCACAACTGGTCAGTTGAGCCATAGTCGTTTTTGCCTGCAAAATAATCGACCAAAAGTTCATAAATTCTACCAACTTCTTTCAGTTGAGAATTTTTCTTGCAGTGAGTTTTTGTCAGAGCCAGAAGCTCAAGCGCCCGCGCAAATGCTTTTTGGCTGTAATCTTGGTTGCCTTTTTGACTCCAGGAAATTGTTCTTTCTACTTCGCTGCCTACATTGGCAAGCTGCGCGGCAAGAGGCATTTTACCCCAATTACCGGACGCTAAGTTTTTGTGTTGGACACTCATTTTTTAACCAATTTTTCGACAATCTCCACTATTTTCTCTCTTACTTTAGGGTTATCAATGCCTCGGGAGCTATTTCCGAAAGATGGCCTGACATTTATCATGGAATCAAATTCGATAAAATCCTCTCCTTTCAGCTGCGGGTAGAGGTTGATACCCCAAAGATTTTCTTGTTTTGAACTATGGGACAAAAGGAGTGCCTCCTCATCCGAATGAAGCTCACCGTCAACGACCATGATCTCTTTTTCAACATCGACCACAGCCTTAACTAAATTCCCAAATTTAGCTTTCGCCAGTTTTTCGATAGCTTTTAGAGAAATCTTTTTAGCTATTAATTTCATGGATCAAAACCTTATTCTGGACACATTTTAGCAGGTTTTAAACAAAAGTTTTAAGAGGTTATGTCAATAAAAATAAAGCTCACTTGCTGAGCTTCAGGGTCTAGTACCAGATAGTCCCATATGCTCTAACTCCAAGTGTATCACTTTTAAGGCTAAATGCCTGCACTGAGTGTAGCCGAAGTGAGACATTTAAGACACTATAAAAAGGGGTTGTCTCAAACTTCAATCTTGATATGTTTTGATACAGTTTTGTTTGTGGTAGACTTAAGTTATGGCAAAAATAGAAAAGAAAGTCTGGCCAAAGTATTTTGAGGCAATTCTTAGGGGCGATAAAACTTTTGAAATTAGGTTGGCTGACTTTGGGTGCAATAAAGGAGATGTTCTGGTCCTCCGCGAATGGGATCCAGAAAGAAAAGATTACACGGGTAGAACCATTGATAAAAAGGTTACTTACATTGTTAAAACCAAGGACTTGTCTTTTTGGAGTAAAGAAGAAATTGAAAAACACGGATATCAAGTAATTGGCTTTAAATAAGAAACTCTTCAATCACCTTTTCTGCTAATTCCAATTGTTTAGGAAAAATGAAATGGCCTTTTAGTTCTTCCTTCTTAATCCATTTTATTTTTTCGATTTCTCCAGAATCAGGTTTTAAATCTTTGTCGTTGCCGAGAAACTTAATTAAAAAATATCTTACTCTTTGACCTCTCCAGGTTCTTTTTTCAGCTTTTAGCCGTTTAGCAATTACAAAAGGCGGCCATTCGTATTTTTCAATGTACCTACTTTTTCTGACAATCTCAAACTTATCTGTTCCCAACTCTTCTTTAAGCTCCCTCAAAATAGTTTGGTCTTCGGATTCGTTGTCTTCAATCCCCCCGCCAGGAAAATTCCATTGGCCTTCCCCGTAGGTAGTTAATTGAACTATCAAAAGCTTACCATCACTATTCGTAATAACTCCTGAAGCTTTATCCCTATGTCCCAAGTCTCCATAACTTTTGAGATATTCAGCATATGCGTTTTGAATTGCTTGGGCAAAAGGAGACAATCTGGTTATTAAATTGTTGTCAATTTTGTTTTTCTTTGCGTACTCTCGAATAACTTTTCCAAACCATTCTCCGTTTTTTACTTTTTCAGAAACTTCTATCGGCAAGTGGATTTCCTCGCCTTCACCGACAAATTTGTTACCGGTTTTGTCAACTAAACAAGCAAAAGTTACGAGATGATAACCCTCGCCGTAATCATGGAGTCCGCCTTCCAATCCAAGCGAAAAATCAGCCTCTGGATTTTGCATCTTTGTATTTCTAGCACGGTTTATTGCACCTGCTTGAGTGGTTTCTTTGTCCAGTGGTTGATCTGCAATCCCAGAATCTGCTTTTTTCCCTTCAACTTCAACATCCAGATGAAGTTCACCTAAAGCATCTTTAGCGATCTTTATTTTATCTTTGTTGTTGGAGCCGATGATTACTTTCATACAATGAATTATAGTCTCAACACGGGTATAATAAAACATGCTTACGCGAGATGAACAAAATTATTTAGCTAAAATTGATCCGAAAAAGAAAATTGCTGTCTTGCCTTTCGATCCAAAAGCAAAAGAGGCTGGAGATTTGATAGTTAAAAGAATCAAAGAGAAGTTGCCTGATGTTGAGGTATCATTTATGGGAGCAACAGCACTTGGAATTGCAGGACAGAATGATATTGATATTTATGCGTTATCAGAATCTAATAAATTCGGTGAATACTTGCCAGCTTTAGAAAACCTATTTGGAAAACCAAAGCATACACACAAAACCTTTGTTGAGTGGAAATTTCAGAAAGATGGTTACGAGATAGAAGTTTATTTGACTGAATCACCAGAAAGGCAGATTAAAGTTTATGAAATTCTGAGATCCAACCAAAAATTATTAGAAGAATACGAAGACTTGAAGCTATCTTTTGATGGAAAAAGTTATAAAGATTATCAAAAAGCGAAGTATGAATTTTATAGTAGAATCTTGAAAGTATGAGCAAACATCAAAAAGTAGCTGTAATTGTTTGGACAATTGACCCAGAAGGAAATAAAAGATTTCTGCTTCGGCACAACAAACCTTTTGATGGATACGAGAATGAGTGGACTATCACCTTTGGAGATGTTGAAGATGGTGAGAACCTTGAGGAAGCAGCTAAAAGAGAGGCCAGTGAAGAATTAGGGATAAGCGAATTCAAAGAAACCAAAAACTTAAATCATAAAATTGAGTTTGAGGGCAAACACGGGCCAACCGAAGCTCATTTTATAGCACTAAAAGTGGAAAATTTGGATGTCACCATTACTTTAAATGAAGAAAGTATTGGATGTGACTGGAAGTTAATTGAAAAAGTAAAAGGGATTATGAAACATGAAGACGAGAAGAAAGCTTTTGATTTAATCTAGATATTTTTTAATAATCTCCAATAACTCCTCATCAGCTAGTTGGTCAGCGTTTAAATTTACCTTTTCATTCCACTTTCTCCAAAAATCCTCAGTTTGTGTGGGTGAATTTATAGGGACATTATATTTTTTCATAAGATCTTTAGGTTTGTACGAGCTATCTAGCACCTCAAATTCACAGTTGTAAGCATCACTTTTGCCAAACTGATGAGTCAGCTTAATTTCGATATTCTTAGTTTCCCAGATAAAACTTTCAAACTGCATAACAATATTTTCAATCTTCGGCCCTTTCATTAGATTACGAATTATTCTGTATAAACCCGCAATTACATTGGAGTCACTTGGTAGAGGGATAGAAATTTCTGTGCGGGACTTTCCTTTGGTAATATTCTTCCAATCACCAACCTTTTGCATCAACTCAGCATTGCCATTTGTAATCCGGATTCTGGTATCAATATCTGTTTGACTATAATCATCAGATTGGAGCGATAGACGTTTTTGAGTTTTAGGCTCACCAAACTCCTTTCGCAAACGGGCCAAAACTCGTTTGTACTCGTCTTCAGATAAAATTGTTAATAATTCTTTTTCTTCAGTCATATTATTATTTTGTTATCTGATAAACAGTGTGCCCACGGCGTTTCCGTACATTTCTAATTTTAATATTATGTTCGCCTCCTATTTTTGGTATTAATCTGTTTAGCGCACTGACTACCACAACCCACAATTCTCCTCCTGGGTCAAGAAGCTCATATGGTGCCAAAATGAACTCCTGAGTAATCGCTTCATCGCCAATTTTAGCCGGGATATTTGAAACAATTAAATCAAATGTTTTATCTTTTACTGCCTCAATACCAACACTCCCCACAACGGTTGCGTTAGTAACATTATTTTTCAGCAAGTTATATTTGGAATAACGCACAGCAAGAAGGTTTGAGTCAAGCATAGTAACTTCTGCTTTTGGATTGGTTTTTGCAAGAATAACTCCCAGAGGTCCATAACCACATCCCAAATCAAGAATAGTTTTTGGACTTTTTGTAACAATAGAACGAATTAAAATGTCAGTGCCATGGTCCATCTCAAAAGTTGAGAATAATGTATTTGCGACATCAAACGAAAACTTCTGACCATTAAAAGGATATTCAATTGTCTTTTTGTAATAAACATCTGAGTTACTCATATAAATAAACTCTTTGGTATTGTACCAAATTATTGGGCATAATCTGAACATGAACACCGCCCACCCTCAGACAATCAAAATCTCAAGAAGTTTACTACAAGGAACGGAGTCATTTCGAAAAATTCAAGAACAAGCTTTGCTTGCTCAAAATAATACACACCATAATACACACCAGGTGTGGATTGGGTTGACGCACCTGGGATTTTCCGATTAATCTTTAATTGTGCCCAAAAGAAAAGTAGTCTTTGCAAATAATGAATATTACCATTTGTTTAATCGTTCAACTGGAGCAATATCAATATATAAAGGCAATAAAATACTAAAGAGAGCTCTTTCCCTTATCGACTTTTATAGATTTCCATAAAAATTAAAGTTTTCTAAATACTTAACACTTCAAAAAGATCTCAAAAAGACATATGAAGATAATTTTCGAAAATCAACCCCAATTGTAGAAATTTATTCATTTGCCTTTATGCCTAATCATTATCACATTCTTCTTAAACAAATCAAAGATTATGGAGTTGTACAGTTTATCTCTAATTTACAAAACAGTTTTGCAAAATACTATAATTTAAGAAATAAAAGATTCGGAAGCGTCTTTCAAGGACCTTTTAAAGCAAAAAGAATAGAAAAAGATAATTATTTACTGCACCTGTCAAGGTATATACATTTAAATCCGGTAACTTCATTTCTTATTAATATAGTGGATTTAGATAAATACCCGTGGACATCGTTTCCTTATTATTTAGCCGAAAAAGAAGATAATAACGATCTAATAAATTCATCATTTATAACTAAAATGGTAGGTTCTAGGGGAAAATATGAACAATTTGTATACAACCAAGCGGATTATCAGAGAAAACTAGGAAAGATTAAAGGCTTGATATTAGAGTAAATAACAAAATCCCACCTGTGCCAACCTAGACCACCCCTGGGGTGTATAAGTGTATAACAGGACAATTCTTGGTTTTGGGCTGTAAGCCGTGAGCGAGCGTAGCGAGTCGAATCGGCTGAGCAGGCCGGTCTGGACCCTTTCTATCCTTATAACTCGGTGGTGTAATTGTCTCACATCAAGGCTAAATGAGACAAATGAGACAGTATAAAAAAGGGTGTCTCAAATTTCAGTCTTGATACATTTTGATATAGTAATATTTATGGTAAACTTTAGTTATGGCTGAAATAAATTTTGAAATAGCCGAGTTTGAGCCAAAATATCAAGGCCAAGTAGTTGATGTAGTGGGAAAAGGTTTGATGGAGCTTGAAGTAATTCCTAAATCTGATGAACCACTTCAAGATGAAGACTTATACCAGATTCCTGAAATTTATAAAGACAGAGGCAGATTCTGGGTTGCTCTTGAAGGAGACCTGGTAATTGGAACCGTTGCCATTAGAGATATGGGGAATGACACCGCAAAACTAAATAGAATGTTTGTTTTGAGTGATTATCATGGCAAAGGAGTAGGACAAGCTTTATTTAATCATGCAATAGCTTTTGCGAAAAAACAGGGTTATAAAGAGGTAGTATTAAATACCCATTTTCTAATGAAAAGAGCTCATCGTTTTTACGAGAAGAATGGTTTTAAGAGAATTGGTAAGGAAAAAGATAAATATCATTATAAAATGGATTTATAAACACAACATGATGGACTTTACTAGTTTTCAGATCTATCATAATTCCAAATCAGACACCTTAGATGTAATTCTTCACGGAGGCTCATCGGAAGGAATGGAAATGTCACTTATAAGGAAGGTTTATCAACTGTCAGTCAATCAGGGTCACAGCGTAATCGCTTTTAATTTTCCTTTTGCCGAGCGAGGTCAAGATCAATCATCCGGTCCTGAGCTTGTGGAAGAATTGGGAGTTTTACAAAAATTTTTAGACTTCTGTGACTATAAAAAGTATAAAAAAGTAAGATTAATTAGTAAATCACTAGGTGGAATTGTTGCCAGTTTTTATTTGGATAAATTAAATAAAAGTTTGAGAAGTAAATTTTCAATAATAATTTTAGGTTATGTAACCGGAAGCCTAAGACTTAAAAACTTCAACGGTCCCATCACTGTTATTCAAGGAGAAAAAGATAAATTTGGTAATATTGAAGTTGTTAAAGGAGATTTAAAAGATGTCAAATCAAGACAAATTAGGTATTTTGAAATTCCAAAAGCAGACCATAGTTATCGAGACACAGAGACTAAAGAGCCTGTTTATGAAGATAAAGCGATGGAGATATTTTCAGACCTAGAAGAGAAGTAGTTAAATAGCTACTTTCGCAAATAATCTTGGAGCCTAGACTCTGTATTTCTTCCAATGTTAAGTCCTCTTAATACAACCGCGGGAGTATTTTTCCCTCTCTGCCCAATTAATAAACTTGCTGCATTAGCAATCATATCCGATATTGTTTCCTCTTGCTGTTTTCCGGATGGAGAAGCGGTCCTTCTGATGGAATCTATACCAGATACTCCTAGTGCAACAGCCCCAGCTCCAGCCCTATCCTCCCTCCCCTCACTATCAGTAATAACAACTGCTATTTTTTTACCCGAAAGCTCTTCTATCTTTTCTCTCATTTTTTTGGCAGACAAATCAGGATCTTCTGGTATTAAAGAAATATGAAATTCATCAACTTGGTCAACTCCGGCTGAGGTCAGAATATAACCCAATTTGTGGTGTGCAACTATAGTGTGTCCTCGAACAATTAAATCACTCGACTCATCCAAGATAAGTTGACAAACGGGAGCAGGTTTGCCCGTAGCTTGAGACAATTCATTGGCTTTATCGGATACTTTTATACTCGATTTATCAATTATTCTTCCTTCTGCTTTGGATATTATTTTTGAAGCTACAACTATAATATCACCGCCCAATAAACCTCCAATCCCACGACTCTGCTTACAAATTATCGTTCCAATGTCATCGCCTTCCTTGATTTCAGGTATTCCTGGTATGGCAATTGTTGTAAATTGCTCTACATTCCCCTCTAAACCACGATCAAATTCTCGTCTTATCATAACTGCCGCTATTATAGCATGAGAATAACATCCAACAAATCAAAGGCTATAGGTTAGTCTTTGTTGCTAATTATGCTACAATAGCCACAATATGTTCAAAGAATCTGAGATTTCCAAAGAGAGGCTTGATATAGACGTTAGTGTAATTATAAATGTTCATAATCAACCACTATCCTTGAAGTTGGCTTTGCGTTCATTGCTTGCTCAGGATTTTACTGGCTTTCAAGAGGTTATTGTTGCCGACGACGGCTCTGATTCAGATACATTTTTAGGGATTTATCAAGATTTTGATAGGGCTGGTATTCCTCTTAAATACGTCTGGCAACAAGACAGGGGGATGCGAGAGAATGTGTCCTTTAACAATGGCATAAGACTGGCAAGAGGGAATTATTTGCTTTTTCTTGCAGGAGACATGGTACCTAGCATTGATTTAGTCAAAAAACATATGGAAACACATGTTCAACCCAAGTTGATAGTTGCAGGAAACAGAAACTGGAGGGGTGAAATAAACCCGATTGTATTTGAGTCTCTGGACGGTAAACCTATCAGGGTGGCATTGAACGACCTTGAACACGATTGGCAGACAGACGAAGTCTCCGAAAGAAGAGAGCTGGGTGAGAGCGAAAAAAGAAAACAATGGTTGCATTCAAAATCCCCGTGGAGAGCCGCCTTCGCATGTAACCTGAGTGTTCCCAATAATCCTGAAGTAGAATTCGATGAAAGTTACATCGGCTGGGGAAATTATGATCAAGAGCTTTCTTACAGACTTCATTCAAACCATGATTACCATACTGTTTACAGGGAAGATATCCACGCCTATCATCTGGAATCTCCCGAAGCGGTCGCAAACGTTTACAGAACCAAGAAGCACGAAGATATCGTTAATTACTTAAGAAACACCTGTTATTTTTTTGACAAGTGTCCTGGGTTAGAAACCGAAGAAGTATTTTTTGGGTTTGGAAGACTTCAATTGGATAAAGATTTGGATAGATGGGTTGTTGTAGAAAAGCCTTCAGAGAAACTATCTAAAAATCAACTAGAACGAAAGGTCAGAGAAGCTCGAGATTGGTTATCTACCCACGGGGTTTATTCCTCAACCTAATCAGACAGCATCTTGCCAACTTTCTCTTGAAGCATTTGTTTTTGCGCGATTAAAAGCCGATCGATTTCTTTTGCCGACAGCTTTTCTATTTCCTTAAAGTAGCCCAGCACTCTCAGTAAATAATATGCAGTGATTGATTCTATAAATTCATCCTTTTCTTTCTTTTTGAGTTTCTTTTTTAGAACAATATTTATATGCTTACATAAAATATCTGTCCAAATATCCATATTAAGGCAACTTGTGGTTTTACTTCCCGGGATTTCTTCCGAAATTCTTTGTTTTTTTAATAACTTATGAACAATATTTTCAATTTCGACTACCTTTTTTGTAGTTGGTACTTTGATATAAGTATCGTCGATTACTTCTAACATATTAGATAATTGCTTTCTCTTGATACTCAATCTTTTTTTAATGCTCTCTCTATTCTCACTAAGAAGATTAATGGTTGAAAAACACACCTGTCCAAACATCGGGACTATCTTGGGAAAACTGGGCTTATGAATTTTCCTGCCGAGTCTAATTTGTTTTATCTTGAATTGGCTTAAAAGTGCAGTCCAAGTAATCAACGTATCCACTCCGTATCCATAATCCGAATCAGAAGAAAAAGACGCATAGATCTTTTTTGCCAACTTCTTTGTAAAGGCAAAATCTCCAGCGATTGGTTGTGAAATGTTTTTACCAAAATAAGCGTAAATTAATGGTGAAGAGAAATGATTTGTTGTATTTCCTTCATATCTATTTCGTTTGTAGATAGGGACAACCAGATCAGCATTTTTGTTCAAGAGAGGATTTAGAAGTTTACTTACCCAACCTGTTTCAATAGAAGTAATGTCTCCATCGATCATTAAGAAGTAATCAGCTGAGTTATGAAACAATTTTAGCACCTCAAAAACGTTTCTTCCCTTGCCGACTCTTTTACCGTTGTAAGAGATTACTTTTTTTGGGAAAAAAGTGCCTGTTTTAAGAAAAACATCAGAAGTCTTATCGGTACTGCCACCATCAGAATTAACGATTAGTGCCCTGGGGTTTCCTGAAATTTTTCTCAGACCCTTATCAATCGTTTTTGTTACAAACGCAATACTGTCTGCTTCATTCAGAGTAGGAATTATTACAATAATTTTCATAATTTCTTAATTATGGCATCAAGTTGTTGGGCCGTGTGTGTTGGATCGTTGCCTGCAACATATAGATAGGTTGTCTGTGTCAATAGAGCATTAACCACGTTATTTCTGGTTTCGGTCAATTCTGGAGAATCTAAATCAGGAAAATATCCGCGTATTCCCGTACTGGAAAGTTCTAAGGGAGTAGGTATTCCACGAATATACCTGGAGAAATTTTCACTCAGTCTTAATGCCTCAATCTCAAGTGATGGAATATTTGTTGCAACAAAGTCGGGATTATCAGAGTGTAGATTTATTCTCACAACCATAGATATTGGATTACTCGATTCGTTGGCTTTAATTCCTAAGTCCTCAGGCAAAAACGATGATTTTATTTCGTAATCGATTTGATCCTCTTTTCTTAGTTCTTCATTTAGCGGTAGGGAAAGTTTTTTTGCAACAGGGAGCCTTACATTAATTTGCCGACTACCTGCCATTACTGATAATTCTCTTTGAGTTCCTAAAATTACAGAGTCGTTCCCAACCATTTCGTAGCCTTGAGTTAAACACAGAGCCAACATAATTGAAGTTTTACCTGAACCTTTATCGCCAAGTATTAGTATTCCTCTTCCGTCTTTGGACACTGCTGCAGCGTGTGCTGTCAGCAATTCAAATTTTTCCTGCCTAGCCCTCTCGGCAAGATTATAAAATAGGTACGGCAGACGGTCTTGAAAGCCCTCAGAATCTATGGGGCCGTTTATTATAAATAAATCTGGAGAGACAACTTCGATTTGAGACTGTCCCGAATCGTCTTTGAGAATAAATAACACGCTATCATCACCCGGTTTTTTATGAGTCTCACTACTTGCTAAAAATAGAGATGATGAATGACTATCTCTTACCACTTCGAATGAAGAAGGTAATTTTGATCCTTCATCCAAAGATTTGGTGGCAATTACTTCAAAAGGCACCAAACCCGTAACACCGCTACCTAAATAGTAACTAGCCGATAGTTTTTCAGTTATACCTGCCCTATTAAGAGTTTCCATATAATTTTTCTATGAATCTAATAACGGGCAGAACATCCTTTGCTTTAATCAAATATTTCTGGTTTACATCTTTTTTGCCCAGAATTTTGTCACTCAGGGTTTTGATAAGAATTTTGTGGCCGTTGCCATAAATATCGCTTATGCTCTTGCCTCCATAAACACGTTTGTTTTTTTCACTATCAAAATACTCATAAACAAGGCTATTAAGAGCTTTACCGTCTATCTTCATTGAACCTTTTGTACCAGATAAATAAAATGAGGATTCTAAATTTTCTCCTTTATTAACCAAGCATAATTCCAGATATCCGAAAGCCCCGTTTTTCAAATTAATAACTGCATTTCCGATATCTTCCACTTCAGAACCTTTTCTAACTGTTCTTTTTTGATAGGAAACATTTTTTGTCTGGTTTCCCAACAAGAGGAGTAAGAGTTGTATTGAATGAATTGCTTGATTGAAAAGTGATCCCCCTGAAAATCGGATTTTTCCATGCCAATCTTTAAAGTAATCATCGTCTCGACTCCACCTGATATTCGCAGCAAAAAATTGTATTTTCCCAAATTTACCTTTTCTAAAATTGTCAATAAATTGCTGTACTGGTTTATTAAATAAATTTTGAAATACGACATACGTATTTCCGGCAGATTTGTTGTCCTTTAGGTATTCCTCCAATCCTTTAGAGTTAATAGAAAATGGTTTTTCCGAAAGAACGATCTTATTGACGGCAATAACTTTCTGTGCAATTTTTATATGTGTATGATGAGGGGTGCAGATATCAACTACTTCAACTTTTTGGTCTGAAAGAAGATCGTTTAAATTCTGATAATTTTTAACATCGCTTTCCGATGCAAAAGATTCCGCTTTTTTACGATCTATATCAAATACTCCCCTTAGTTCTGAATTTATATTCTCTTTGATGGCCAGAGAGTGTTTCTTCGAAATCCTTCCGGCACCAACAATGGCGTATGCAGCTCTTTTTTGGTTTAAGAGACCATTTAGATGATCTAAAGATGTTTTCGTTGCCTGAACTTTGTCTGAATGAACATGGGTTTCAATGCTGGAAAAGATATCCTTTTCGATAACAGGTAGTAGATCTGAAAATATTCTTTTATAGTTGATATATCCTTTTCCTAGTGGAACATATGTTTTCTCAATTCTTGATACCTTGTCTTTAACATGGAGATATTCTACAAAAATCGCTAGGTTTTTAATGAGATTTCCGTCGACAAGATCGCCCACGTCATATGAGTTGGCAATATCCCACCATGCTTTAAGTCCTTGTTTCCCGTATTTTTGTAATGTGACTAGATAGTCATCTGCTTTGGAAATTAAGCATACTGGTTCGTTTTCCAAAAGGGGAACGATCCTCGCCTTAGAGAATTCCTGAAGCATATATTTAAACATCACATCTCTAAATAAATCTTTTGACTTTAATCCATCCTGTTTGAGATTTGAAAATACTCGGACATTTTTCGTACCAAAGATCTTAGCGATTTTGATTGTTTTCAAAATATACTCTCGTTTTTGGTTTTCGTTAAGAGCGGGGTTAAATGAAAAATTATCGTGCAAAATTTTTTCTCCGGTTTGGTTTAGATACCACTTAAAAAGAGGGGAAGCAATCGCAGAGACTTTCAGGTCATTTTTAGAAAGGCCAGCTGCAACTTTTTTTACATCTTCAATATCGAAGTCAACAATGTTCTTTCGATTTATTGTCCTTATCTCCACAAATTTGACTTTATTCTTGACTAGAAATTTCACCGCTTTATCAAAATCATCAGAAATTTCATCAAGATTTATAGAGATGTTAATCTTATTTTTCATTTGACTTTCAAAAGATGTTTTCTTAGCATTTTTTTAGCTTCCGCTACAGATTTTCTGCTAACTTTCTTCCCTGTCCAGAGTTCAAATGCCCTCACTCCTTGATAAATCATCATCTCAGTACCTCCTTGTATGTCTGCCCCCAGCTTCTTGGCATTTTTCAAAAACTGAGTTTCATAAGGGTTAAATATTGCGTCGAAAAACAATTTTTTTGCAAAATCTCCCTTAAGAGAAACCTCTTTTAAGGTTTCATAAGGTATTGGTGACTCAGTAGACTTAGGAGCCATTCCACAGCTGGTAGCATTACAGACTATGTTAGCCTCAGCCAGTTTCTCAATAAGATTTTTATCGTGATAAGTGATAAATTCAACTTTTCCTTTAAAGTCCTTCATAATTCCTTTTGTTCTGATGGACTTTGGCCTTCTGTAAGCAACAACAACTCTTGTACAACCACCAGCCAGTAAACCTGCTACTAAGGCCCTAGCGGCACCCCCAGTACCCAAAACAACCGCTTCCCTCGAAACAATTTTACTGTGATCTTTTATCGATTCTATAGCACCATAGGAGTCTGTGTTGAATCCATACAATTTCCCTTTTTTATTTACGATTGTGTTAACGGCACCTATTTTCAGAGCTTCCTTATCAACATGATCCAGATATCTGATTACGTCCATTTTGTAAGGCAGAGTTACGTTCAGACCACTAAAATTCAACGTTTTAGAAGCTTCAAGAGCATTCTTCAAGTTTTTAGCTCGAACGTCTATTTTTAAGTGTGAGTATTCAAGTCCTGAGGATTTGGCATAAATGGAGAATAGCGTTGGAGAGACACTGTGTTCGACAGGCAAGCCTATTAGTGCTGTAATTACCATATTATAGGGCAATAATACATCGATTGAGCGTGATTATCAAATTCTGTGGAGGATTTAATACATGTTTCCGGTTTTAGGGATAATGACTCCCTCACGAATTATTTTATCTGTCCAATCTCTTTGGGAAAGAATCGACTTTACAACCCCCTCAATTTTCTGTTTATCTACCTTTTCAGATGTATTTATTATTATATTATTAGGCTCAAACAGGGGATCTGCATTCCTGGTAATAATCCAAACTTCTACGTTGCATTTGCATTTCTTTGCTATTTCCTTTGCTAGTACATCTGACACAAGCCCCAATACTTTTCCCACATGATAAACGGGATTTTTGCCACAAGCTGCCTCCATGGTATATGGTCTGAACGATGGAATTATGCCTAAGCGATTATTCCCGCGACCCACGACTCCTTCTTCACCATAGTCCAAAGCTCCTCCGGCTGCTACGAAGTAAAAGGATTTGGCATCAATGCTGCCCTTTTTTCTTTGATCATGAGGATTTACTTTAAGATCAATTGTGGCTGCAATATCCAAAAGACTTCTTGCATACTTCGTAAGTTTAGACTCGAGTTCATGTAACTTAGTCCAATATGAATCCGGACCATCGAGATATTTTGAGAAAAAGGGAACACAGAGAGTAATATCAAATTTATTCTCTCTTCTCACAACCATAACCTTTATATCTTGACCGAAGTTTTTGAATTTGGGTTTTTGATTTTTATCATAGAAATATCCTTCCAGTTTCAATACAAGTTGCTCACTTTTTGTCAATGGCCAATAACTCACGACCGCGGAAGTGTCGTTGGCAAACAAATTTGAGTGGTCAGGAAGATCATCTAAACTCAAGGGATTAAACCAACGCGGGTTTTTCGAATAAGTTGTAAAGTGATCAATTATTTCTAATGATTTGTCTGTGTTCAGAGAAGGTAGCGCAATCGCAAGCTGATCTTTAATAGCCTTTTTATAGATTTCTTTGAGAGGAATTGTGTTTTTATTGAAGGATCCACTTATGCGCCCATTTACCAAAGCCCGCACAGGCTTGGTCATTTCTGCCTTACCCCAATCAACATTTACAAGACCTCCAAGGGCGGCAAATTTATCAACATTGTGGTGTAAAATTGCACCAAAGTGTTCAATGCAATATTTTGAATAATCCACAGAAATTCTTTCGGCAACCGCATCTGCGACTGTATCTGGATGACCAATTCCTTTCCTTTCTACTACTTCAAAAGGACTATCCCCCGGGAATTTTATGTTATTTGTGTAAAGAATTTTCATTTTTTCTTAAGTATCTTCAATCTACCATCCAAATCCTTATATATTTTTTCCTTACCTATTTTATTTTTGGCTGTTTTTAGAAAGTAGGATAACTTTCCGAGCAAATGATTATAAACTTTTTGATCGTCAACCAAAGAGTAATAGAAACTATTATCAAGTAAGTCGGCGGCTCGTATTACCAGAGCATTCCTACCGGATTGCAAAGCTTTATCAAAGCTTGTTTTGTATCTCTCTTCCTTATCCTCAATTTCTTTGTTAAAAGTGCTGGCCGATACCAACTCCGAAACCGTCTTCCCAAATTTATCTTCGATTTCTTCTAAAGAAGTCACAGTATCCTCAAGTAAATCATGAAGGAGTGCTGCCAAAATAACATCCATGCCATAACCATAGAAATCCAATCGAAAAGCAACCCTAATAGAGTGGGTTATAACTGGTTTTGGATTTGTCCCAGTTTTTTCTACTGAAAGGACTAAAAATTTAATTGCCTCTTCAATTTTGTAATTATCTTCAGGGTTTTTATTTATTTTCATTTATTCTTGTCTATTTCCGACATAACAAATATTTTAACTCATTTTGTTTCATCATTCTTCTTTTCTGATTAATTCCCGATATTTGCAAAATTCACAATTTGGATTGGGATCGGGAATTTTGTCTGAATCTAGACACTTTTTCATTTCGTAAATAGTTGGCTCAACCCAAGAATCATCACCTTTGTGCGGGTGAAGGCTCATCTCAAACTCCAAGATTCCATCAAACTTGTCCCGGTCTTTTATCCCATTGGCATATACTATGTAGCCAGTGTCACTCACCTTGTGTCCGTTTTGCCTGTAAATCCACTGGTAAATTTCAATTTGTTTTTTGTAGCCTTCCTTATACTCATCGTCAAGGGAAATCTCTTTACTGGTAGAGGTTGCTTTGTAATCAACAATAATGAGCTCTCCTTTTCTGTTAACCCAAATATCATCGACGGCTCCAAAGACTTCTAGGTTGGTGGGCTTGTGAAGAAAACGCCTGCCGGTAAAGTTTGCTCGCCAGGTATCAATATCCGGGTGTTGAAAGGGAACAGCGTCAATTTTGTACTTTTCCATAATAGCGTGTGCCTCGCCATTTTTTCGAAGCAGATCAAACTCTTTTTTCAAAAGCTCATCCACAGCACTATTCAAAGGCCAGCCTGGCATGCCTGGCCTACCCAGACCAACCCTTCTGTCAAGATAAAAACAGCGCGGACACTCTAAAAAGAGATCAATTTTGCTGCGGCTCAAACTAAACGGCTTCTTTGAACCAGGCATGTATCGGTACTTCTCTCCTCTTTGTCCGTATTTATTCATTTTTTCTGCCATTTGATTGGTCATAGGGAAGTAATTGGATGATAACACGTCAGGCTAAAATTGTCTATCAGTACAACTATTTGACAAAGTGAACACGAGCTGTTATATTCTTTCTGACGGCGGATGCCGCCTTAGCACATTAATTTTTCACCTTACGCCATATCGTACCTAACAAGTCAGTTTCGACTGGCTCAGCTCAAACGAGCTACTGATGATTTTCCGAAAGGAAGGTCGCAGAGTAATAATTTGCTCTGCTTTTTGGCCGGGGCGAGTATTTGAGCATGAATGGACAACGTGATATGCAATGTTTCGTTGCACGCGTCTATCCTGCTGATACTTTAACTTAACGGCACCTTAAGAATTAAGGAGATCCCAACACTTTCATAAAGAGGACGAGTGGCACTCGTAGTCCTCTTTCTAAAGAGGAGCCAGCTACAGATTAAGGAGGTGAAAATATTATGGCTAAACGATTTCAACAAATTGTTGATTCTATCAACAGTCTTGTTAAGTCAGGAGTGCTGGGATCAGAAGATGAGCGATTTTTGAAAAAAGCTCTGAAGGATTTTAACCACTCGCTGAGCGTGAGAAATCACCGCAAGGCTAAAGAATCGGTTAATAAAATTTGTAAGAAACTTTTGGAGAAAGTGCGATAAACTTCATCCTTAATTTCTTATATAAAAACCGGAGGAAACTCAGATTTTTATGTAAGGATGATATGAAATACGGAAAAGCAATAAAAACCATTAGAGCTGCCAAAGGTGTAACACAAAAAGACCTTGCTAAGGCTCTCAACGTGGATAATAGCTATTTGTCAAGGATAGAGAAAGGTGATAGGACACCCAGCATTGATGTATTGGAAAAAATTGCCAAAAAGCTGGATGTTCCATTTTATCTTCTGGTCCTCCTCTCCTCTGAAAAAAAAGTTCTTAAAAATTCGGATAAGAAAAGTGTAGATAAAATAGGCGAAAATCTGCTCAATGTTTTATTAGAGAACAAATAGTGAGCACAAAAAAACAATCCCCAGAATTGCGTCCACTGGTTTCGCTTTCATACCTTGAATACTTGTTGGGCACGAAAAGAGATAGGTTGCAAAAAATCGCAACCTCTGCTGGTAGTTACTATCAACCTTTTGATATCCACAAAAAAGGTACAGACAAGTGGCGGCATATAGATAACCCCCAACACCCATTGAAGACGCTCCAAAAACGGATACTTAAAAATATTCTCAATCGAAATATTCGCCGACTGCCTGATGGTATGACGGGAGGAATATCTGGTAGGTCAATTGTCGAAAATGCGAAAATTCATATAGGAAAGGAATGTATAGGGGTCATCGATATAAAAAACTGTTTTCCCAGCACGAATTATCATCAGATAAACCAAGTGTGGATTGACCATTTTGGCTGCGGGTACAAGACTGCAAACCTACTCACCAAGTTAACTACATTTCAACACAGACTGCCCCAGGGTGCACCAACAAGTCCTTTGCTTTGCAACTTTGCACTCGCACCCGTATTTGGAGAGATAAAAGCCGTAGCCGACAGCGCGGGTCTAGACATTACCATTTTTATTGATGACATCACCGTTTCAGGCAGTAAAAAGAGTATTACCGACTCAATAGAACCTATCATCAAAATACTAGTCAAGCACGGCTATGCAGTCAGAAAACGAAAGGTGAAAGTGATAACTTCAAACTATAGTCAAAAAGTCACAGGTATACCAGTTAACAGAAAGCTTTCAATTGGCAGGGGGCACATCCAGCAGATACGAAATTTAATTTTAGAAACAGCGTCATTGAAAGGATACATTCCCTCCAATGACTACTGCAAAATACAAGGGAAAATAAGCTTTGCAAAGTCAGTGTCGAAAACGCAGGGGGTCAAGCTTGGGAAATTCGCAGAAAAGATGTTAGTTCATCCTCTGATGCAAGTAGGGGTTAAAAAAGATGAGGCAAGTCGAGATTGTAAAAGGTTCAGCGACAACCATAAATATACCGAGAGAAACTAATCTTTACCCTCCATAATCGCAATTTCTTCCGGTGCGAGGTCATACAGCTTATAAACCATTTGGAATTTTGTCTATCTCTTTCATAATTCTTTCTGTCTCCACCAACGCCACAATCATCTTCTGATAATGTTCAATGTCTTCATTGGTAAGAGTTCTGTCTTTTCTGTCTTTAAGCCATTTTTGAGCTGGCTGGTAACCGCCAATCCAGAAGTTCCATGCAACTTCTGGAACACTTCCGAAATATTGGCTTTCATTAATAAATACTTTGCCATCTTTGTAGTTTGGTTTTTCAACTACATTGGATCCAGCAACAGGATAAGTTGTTATAAATTGGTTTACTTTCGGAGATTCAAGCAAATGTAGCAAGCGTAATTCTGTACCTAATGCAACCAATTTCTTAAAGCTATTTTTATCTTTTGGATACGGAATATGAGGAAAGTCAATTTTCAAAAACTCTTTATATCTTTCCCGATAACTCGCGTGTGTCAAGTACCCCTTTTTTGCAAAAACTTTCTACATATTACGGGATAGAAATTCTAGCTTGAATTTGAGAGGAGATGTTTTAAGTTTGGTGTGAATCCTTCGGTTGTTGTAATAGTTAATTGTTGAATGGAGAGCCTCGACAAACTCTCCGATGGTCTCAAACCTTTCAAATTCTGCTCCTAGATCAGTTTTAAAGTTGTCATAGAAAGATTCTTGGTAGCCATTTTCCCAAGGGCTGGCTTTAGCAGACATACTTACCTTAACTCCCAGGCTTTCCATAAACTTTGTGTATTCTTTTGAGTTGTATTCGCTTCCCTGATCGGTATGGACAATTAGAGGTAAACCCGCATTCCTCACTGCATCTAAAAATGCTTCAATTACAAATTCTGATGTGTGCCTAATGGAAACTGACCAGCCCACAATTTCCCGGGTAAATAAATCAATAAAAGTGGCCAGATGGATAATCTTTTGATTCCAAATTAGCCTTGTAAAATCTCCGGCAAAATAAACATTGGGTTTAACTGGGCAGGAACCTTTGATAAGGTTCGGAATTCCTGAGGGTGGATTGCCATAATCCTTCTTTTTGGTCCATCTAGCTTTTCTTTTGTAAGGCTTGATACCAAACAGCCTCATAACTCTTCTTGTCCTTTTCTTGCCAATCCCCAAGGCTAAAGCGACTCTTCTGTGACCATAACTTGGGTTTAGTTCCAAAACCTTGAGTATCTGGTCTTTTAGGGCCAGATCAGCCTCTTTTTGTCTAGTATTTTGGTTGTAAAGATTTCTTTCTCCAATCCCAAGAGTTCGGGAGATAAGGGGTTTGGAGATTCCAGGCAGTTTAGCTTCAAGCTCACGCCCTACCTGTCTTTTTTTTTGACTTTGCAACCTCAAGGGACAATACCCCAATAATCTCTTTTAGTTGCTGATTTTCTCTCTTTAACTTGGCATAATCTAGCCAACTTACTCCTTTAATGGTATTCCATCTTAACCAGCCATATATCGTTTTGACCGAGATTCCGAATTTCTGGGCAACTGAAGCGGCTGGTTCACCGGCCTTAACTTTAGCCAATATTTCCTCTTTGACTTCTTTGGCAATAACAGGTTTCAAAATAAATCACCTCCTTAAAATAAGCTTCTAATTATATAGAAACTTCTTGCATTTTAAGGGGTACCTGTCCACTTAACCAGAGACTTATTTCAAGGCTAATATCCGAATTACGAGCGTACCGTCCGAATGTTTGGAAGAAAAACTAGCGGTTTAGAAGGAAAGGTTGGGCTTCTCGAGGCATCTCGGTCGCTGGGGTGCCCTGTTTGGCTGAGCATGTCGGTCTGGAACCTTTCGATCCCATAGCTGCTTCCTTCAAGTGTATCACAAACGAGGCCAAACGAGACAAATGAGACAGTATAAAAAGGGATTTGTCTCAGCTGCTATACCTGATGTGGTTTGGTATAGTTATAATTTGAGATATAACTTTACAAAATCAACCTAAATGTGATTATAACTCAGATCTAACTTTTTCTAAAAATTGTTCTTTAGCCGTCTCGGGTAATAAATTTAAGCTACCAACCTTTTCAAATTCAACCCACTGCGGGGCGTACCAATTCTCTTTTGAGTGTCGCTGCTTTTCTGGTCCACCCAACTCAATTTCTTCGCTTCCAACGCTGCACAAAAAATATGGATCTTTATTGCCATTGGGGTAACTTTCTACCGAAAAAAGTAGTCTTTCCACCTTACCTGTCAAACTCAACTCCTCTTGCACTTCTCTGATAACTGCCTTTTCAGGGGTTTCTCCTTTTTCTACGCCACCACCAGGGAATACCCAGTAGTCTCTTCCTTCTTTTTTACGATGAATCAAGGCAACTTTATTATCTTTGATAATTATTGCAACCGCGCGAGTACCAGTTCTAGCCATGATCCAATTTTACCAGTTGTGCGATATAATCAAAACATGCTTACCAAAGAAGAAAATGATTATTTATCAAAAATTGATCCTAATAGAAAAGTCTCGATACATCCATTTAACTCAAAAGGCAAAAAATTAGGAGAAGCAATTGTTAAACAGATAAAAAAATCATTTTCTAATCTTAAAGTGCTGTTCATGGGGTCTGTGGCTCTAGAAATATCAGGGCAAAAAGACATTGATATTTATGCCCTTGCCAACATGGAAGACTTTGATAAGTATTTGCCAACTTTTGAAAAGCTTTTTGGAGAAGTTAATAAACAAGGGAGATATGTCAAAAAGTCCTTCGTTGAATGGAAATTTAATAAGGACGGTTACGAGATAGAAGTTTATTTGACAGAACCTCCAGATAGGCAAATCAAAGTCTATGAAATTCTAAGATCTAACAACAAATTATTAAAAGAGTATGAAGATTTGAAATTGTCTTTTGATGGAAAAAATTACAAGGACTATCAAAGAGCAAAGTATGAGTTTTATAATAGAATCTTGAAAGTATGAGCAAACATCAAAAAGTAGCCGTAATAGTATGGACTATAGATCCAGAAGGAAACAAAAGGTTCTTACTTCGTCACAATAAACCTTTTGACGAATACGAGGACGAATGGACTATTACTTTTGGTGACGTTGAAAAAGATGAGAACCTTGAGGAAGCAGCTAAAAGAGAGGCTGGTGAAGAATTCGGGACAAGCGAATTCAAAGAAACCAAAAACTTAAATTATAAAATTGAGTTTGAGGGCAAACATGGGTTAACTGAAGCCCATTTCTTAGCATTAAAAGTTGAACGCATAGATATATCGATTCAACTAAATGAAGAAAGTATCGGTTATGATTGGATGCCGATCGAAAAAGTTAAGGAAGTAATGAAACACGAAGACGAGAAGAAAGCTTTTGATTTAATCTGAAGTAGATATTACTTTCCTTCTCGCAATTGCACGGTAGATTTTGTACAAGTCGTCACTGCCCAAACTTATCTCTAAGTGCTTTTGCCAGTTCTCTAACTTCTTGATTATCGAGCCTTGAAAATGGAGTGCTTAGAATTCTCTCATCTAGACCCAAACTATCATCTCTGTGTCCAATTCCCCCATCCTGACGATTCCCTTGCCCTAAACCACCATTGTTAGCTTCGTAAATAAGTTGTTTTAATTCTTGCCTTGCCTTTCTTCTGCTTGGTCTGTGTGAATCTTTACCCGCACCACCAACTTGGTTATCTCTGGCTTCCTTTATCACTTTACCCACAGTAGGACTTTTATGCTCAGTCAGAAATAAACGATGTTGGATTGCCAGCCTTGGATTTGATTTAAACTCGTCTCTTTCTCTCGGAGTCAAAACAACAGCTGTTGCGTTTGTTCTAGGGGGAGGATAAAAAGCCGACTTTTCAATATCTGCAATGACACTTGTTTCAAAAAAGGTTTGACTCAAAAAAGAAGTTCTACTAAACTCACTAGAATCCGGATCTGTAATTTGCATAGATCTTGCAAGAGCATCTCCTACAACTAGGACGACATTTTCGACAGGAAGACCTGCGACCTTTTTTAAGAACGGTTCAGAGATATGGAAAGGTAAGTTAGATACCACTTGCCACTCTTCATCTCTCTCAGATTCTACTATCTGTTGAAAATTAACTCTTAATGCATCACCATATATCACCTCAAGATTTGGTGAACTTGCCTGAAGATCTTCTAATACAGGGGCAAATTGTCTGTCTATCTCAATGCCTACAACTCGATTGGCCCGTTCGGTTAATTTTGCGGTAAGATTTCCTGGCCCTGATCCAATCTCTAGCACATTCCCACCAGAAATTACTTGACGGCCGATTAACTCTAGGGCTTCTTCATCTATCAAAATATGTTGGCCAAGATTCTCTGACAAATAAACCTCGTTTTCTTCCAAGTTAGTGCGTATTTGATTTTCGATTGACATGATTAGTTACTGTGTAATAAATACTTCATTTCTTCTTCGTTAAAATTCACAAACAAATCTGACGGTTCGGGCGGTTTTTCTCCCTGTCTTGGTTCCATGTGGTCAAGTACGATGTCCACTCCACCTAAAACACGGCAGAAGTTTGCTTCTTCATCGGTTAAGGGAATCTCTCCAGTGTATGCTTCTAGAAAATGTGAATCATCTAAATCATGTATCTTGTGATATCTTTGATGTCTCATATCTCCTATAAAGATTGCTAAATCCCAATAAATTAGATTTGTACCGGCAAATTCCCAGTCGATGACCTTGACCCCGTCACCCTCTGTGAGAAATATATTTCTGCGTCTGTAATCTCCGTGAGTCAAGCTGTATCTTGGCGCTTCAATCTCACCTTTGGCGCTTTGATATCTCTCTCTGAGAGATGAAATATTAGTTGCCTGGTACCTACTAAGTAGTCCCGACTCCACCCATTCTCCTGATTCAATTCCTGCCTGTTTGTGAGTTTGAGCCAAAGTTCTACCAATGGCTACCAAGCCCGATTTGGTAAACGCTGTATTATCCCCCCGCAACAACTCGAATTCAAGTCGAAGATTTTTATCATCTCTTGAAATCACACGAGGTGTAATTAATGGAAACATCTGGGCACACTGGATTTCATTTTGATATCTCTTTAGTGCTCTGTCTCCTTCAAAATGTTTTAAATATTTATTATTACGTTCTGTCATTTATCTCTAAGTTTTCAACGAGTAAAACTGTGTTAGCAACTTCTTGCTCAAGCTGTAAAGGGAAAGATGTCATAGGATCATTTCTTGTAAGAATTTCATTTAGCAACCAAAAATTTTGCCTAATTTTACCGTATTTAACGTATTGTGTCAGGTCTTCTTTTTCAACATCTGTTAAAGGTAACACTTGCTCAGCCGTACGCAGTGACTCGAGCACTGTATTTTGCCCACAAGACAAAAAAGCCTCCGAGATTAGATTCCCAAGATCATCAAGTCTCATTCCGTATTTCATCCTATCAATATCAACCAATACATAGTCGCCACTTGCTTCAAAAACATGAGAGAGATTAAGATCACCATGAATAACAGTTCTAGTTAAATTGTGGTCCCAATATTTAGGCTTGTCATGTTGCAACATATCTTCAATAAACCTGTCACTCATACTCATAAATCTGGTCAGACTAGCAGAATCGATTCCGGTTAAATCAATTATTCTTCTGGTCGAATCTCCTTTGCTGACCAAATCAAATCTTTCTAACATTTCTGGTACCCAGTGTTCTGACAGGCTACGATCCACAACGCTGTCATCACCTATGGGAAATGAAGCCAGCTGAGAATGCATTTGTGCTACTTTTCGAAAGATTAACGGAAGATGGTGATCTACGTTCTCTTGTCTGCTACGATATCTCATATCCCTCCCCTCTACCCATTCATTTAGTACCCAAAAGGAATCAGTCTCTGGTTCATCAACAGCCAGTTCGCGACTTTCAGTTGGAATAGTGGAAGGGAAGTAACGAACATCTCCAGTGTTGCTGATAAAATTAGAAACTTGATTGTGAAAATCAAATTTTCCTTTAAATGATCTTGGATGTTTTTTTAATGCGTATGATCGCTCCGTTGATTTTATACAATACACTCCTCCGAAATACCCTTGTTCTGTATGATCTTCAATATCTACGATATCGATATCGGACCACCCAGATTTCATAATCAGAGTTATCTCAGAACGAGCTTGTTGGTCATGATTTGTTAATTTATCCCTGTCTTTATCCATATATAATGTTATTTACGATTAGCTTTGATATAATACTACAGGCTCATGATAAATTCATCTAAAAGTACCAAAAACAAAATTTTAGTAATAGCACCCCATCCAGATGACGAAATTATAGGGTGTGGAGGAACTATTGCTAAAGCGATAGAAAATAATAACAACGTTTATATTCAATATTTATCTTCTGGCGACAGGATAGAAAAACGAAGAGAGGAAGAAGCGAAAAAAGTTTGTTCATATATGAAAATAACTGATTGCCAATTTCTCCGACTAAAAGATCAAACATTCAAGGTGTCAGTTCAGAATATTTCAAAAATTATAAAATATTGGAAAAAAATTAAACCAGATTTTATTTACATAAACCACGACCTTGATGCTGATTATGAACATAAAATTTCCTATCAAATAATTTCCCAAGCTTACTGGAGATACAATATAAATTCTAATAAAAAAACAAAAGGGTTGATTTTATACGAAGTGCACAAGCCTCTTCAAGCTTACAATCTAGTTGAAGATATTACTAAATATATTGGAATTAAGATGAAAGCCATGTCGTATTACAAATCGCAATTAGAAACTTCCAGAATTGACTTGGCAATAAAAGGTTTAAATCAATACCGAGGATTGCTACATGAGCAATGCGATTTTGCTGAAGTATTTGCAATTAAAAGGTTTAGTTCTCTTTTTGAGACATAATCATACTCACCGGTCTTATCTTAAAAAACTTTTGGCTATAATAACCCACAAACAAAGCCATTTTCCAAGTAAATAAATATAAGCCTGACAAATATCCCTTGCTTTTGGGAGCCATAATAATATATTTCTTTATACTGCCTATCAAGCCAGTAGGTTTATCGTGAATTCCCAGTTCTACACCTATTCTTTTTCCAACTCCATACCAAATGGCGCTCTTTAGATCCCGTGCTGGACTCAAAGAGGGGTGTATAACCTTCGCAGATTTATCGTATGCTATTTCTAACTGGGCATTTTGAACTCGTTTATCAAATTCGCTATCTTCAAGCCAGCACAAAGAAGGATGAAAATAATATCCACCAATTTTGTTGATTATTTTCTTTTTAAAAAGCAGGGGAGGAGAATATGCGCTGACTTTATCGGAAGTATGAAACTCTCGTGCTCTGGCCACCACTTTTGTTACAAGCGAATTACTCGAGAAAACAACCTTTCCTTTCGAAAGAAGATGGCCTTTTATGTTTTGATGTAGCTTTCTGATACATCCTTTTTCAAATATACAATCAGAATCCATTAATAAAATATTTTCATAGCTCGCGTGTTTTATACCATTGTTATAGGCACCTGCAATACTGGGGTAACCGATCTCGCAAATATTAAATTTAATATTTTTATATTTATTTTTCTCTTTTTGAACTTTCAGAATCGACTTTATCAAGTCTTTTAATTCTTTAGTTGGTTTATTTAAAGAAATAACAACTTCGACCTTTTCGTCAATAGAATCTATGCACGCTTTCAGCCTAAGATCATTACATACTGGTATTACTACAGAGATATTCATTTGCTTACAAGAAAGTTTCCAATAGCAAGGCAATCGGTAGAATTACTAATAAATGAGGTTAATGCATCATATGGAGAGCAAACTATTGGCTCACGACTACCATTAAAAGATGTATTAAGCACAAGATCATAACCTGTTAATTTACCAAATTTACTGATCATTTTATGGTATCGGGGGTTTGCCTTTTTACTCACTGTTTGAGGTCTAGTTGATCCATCAACGTGCACAATCGCGGAAATTTTACTTCTTACTTCTTTTTTTACATCAAATGTATGAAGCATGAAAGGAGATTTCATCGGATTTACCAAATATTTACCAATCGACTCCTCTAGAATACTGGGGGCTAGAGGCCTCCATTGCTCTCTGTTTTTTGCCTCATTAACCTTTTTGTGTATTGTCGCAAGCGTTGGATTTGCTACAATGCTTCGATTGCCAAGCGCCCTTGGTCCAATCTCTAATGAGTCCTGAAACCAAGAAACAATCTTTCCATTTGCTAGTAGTTTAGCAACTACATCTTCAATATCCTCATGGTATTCATATGCGATATTGTTTTTATCAAGTACAGATTTAATTTCAGAGTTTGTGTATAAAGGTCCAAAATATGCAGACTCCAGAGACCCACCCGAATTATCCTTTCCAGATATAAGCAGGGCAGCTCCAAGAGAAACACCGGCATCAGAAGTGTTGGGTGGAATAAATAGACTGTTTATGTGCTCGGATCTGGCGACTTTGGTATTTGACGAACAGTTTAACGCCACACCACCCGCCATACATAAGTCTTTTATGCCAGTTTCGTTGACAGCAATTTCAGAAAGATGCATCAAAGTTCTTTCTAAAACATCCTGTGCTGAGGCGGCGGTGTCTTTTTGCAACTTAGATATCTTCACGCTTTTAGTGAAGTCTCCATATAGTGGATTAAACTTTGTGTCCACCTGGTTTTGCTTACCAAATGTGTCTATTAATACTCTTTTCCATGCACTAAGAACACGCTGCTGTTGATCAAGTGAGTTGTCTTTTTTATCAAACTTAAGATTAACTTTATACCCATTTGGAGAGAGCTTTATTTCGTCAAATTCATAAATAATATCTCCATATGAAGCAAGCCCCATGGTCTTACCAGCTGAGTCAAGACCTAGTCCTATGTAGTCACTCACTGCTTCATAGAAATATCCTAAAGAATTCTCAATACTAAAAGTTCGCAGTATATCTATCTTTCCAGATCTACCTCGAGCTATGGTAGTTGATTCGTTTTCGCCTTGGCCATCTACTACTAAAATTGCTGCTTCGTCTAATCCGGAGAGAAAATACGATGAAGCCGCATGTGCCAAATGATGGGGAACAATTTCGATTTTTAGCTTCCTTGAATACGAAAAATATTTTTTGGGAAAGAACACATCTGCGAGATTATTCAATCTGGGCTCATTTAATCCAGCAAGACGGTAAAGATACTTATAGTCCCAACCTACCGCAACAGTCTCAATGTCATCCAAAGTTAGGCTCAACTTATTTAAACACCAAGAAATCGAACGAACCGGTGTCTTGTCGTATGCATGTTTCTTACGGATAAATCTCTCCTCTTCAACCATAACCAAAACCTTGCCGTCTTTAACAATACACGCAGATGCGTCGTGACTTCTTTCAAACCATCCGGTGATTCCTAAAATATATCCGCTCATATTATTTGATTAATTTATTGTTAAACTCTTCCCATATATCTTTTGCACTTCTGCCATAAATGTTTATGAAACTATTTTCGAAATTTTCTCCATTTTTTAACTTATCAGTTAACTTGTTAAGCGAATTTTCTTTTTGTAGCTTAACTAGATAAAACATGAAGCCGTATGAACTTTGATAATACAACGCAGGAACAGAAAGTTTAGCAAAGCTGACCTTTAGACTGTTATAGTCACATACGCCATACTTTTTAACTAGTTTTTTCAGCTCATTTTTCCTAAATTTTTCATTTTGTCTATCGCTAACATATGTTGCATACCCTTCCTCAAACCAGACAGGTGATTTAATTTTTTCCTGCTCAAAGTAAAGATGTACTAGTTGATGAGTAATGCTGGCTACCACATCGCCCGGAGTGTGTCCTGTTTGTTTTTTGTTCCACAGCCTAGGATTATATAAAAATATCTTTCCTTTCTTGATAGTGCTTACTCCCCACATTGGGCGCTTGTAACCAAGTATTTGCTCCATCTGCCGATGGCTATTAGTACACGTAATTTGGATATTATCTAAATCAACTTTGGTCACTGATTT
Source organism: Candidatus Woesebacteria bacterium RIFCSPHIGHO2_01_FULL_44_10 (assembly GCA_001792465.1). GTDB lineage: Bacteria > Patescibacteriota > Microgenomatia > UBA8517 > UBA8517 > 2-01-FULL-44-10. Next base: position 19,203 of record MGGO01000031.1, on the reverse strand, counting down.
GAAATCATCTAGTGATTTATATATTGCTTTTAGTAAGGTTAATGAATCCTTACTCTCTAGGCTATGTAATTCAACTGATAGCTTCATTTTATGTTTAAACCCTCTCTAATCATTTTTTGTCTGTCGATTATTTTGTTGCTGTATCTTTTATAGTTTGTATCTACGAAGTTTCTCAAGTTTGTTGGCAGGGAATTTTTGTTAAAGTTAAGGGCAAAAAGAAAATCAAGTTTTCGTTCTAATTTTAATATATTAAATCGATCAATATATCCTTCTTGAATCACATGCTCGGTATCCTTAAAGGGATCATTTTTATAACTTTCTGTTTGTAGCCCACAACACGCAAAAGCAACTGCACGATTTATACAAGCTTTACAAATTCCACAGTTGGTACCGTGATAGCAACTAACAGTTTCTTGTGGTGAAATGTTATATTTCTGTTTCCAGTGCTTGATCCAGTAATAGATAATTTCCGGTTTAGTGGCATTAAAAAATGGAGTAGTAAGCTCGATATCTTTGTTGTAGCTTTTTGTAAAGATCTTAGTACATGTGTTGTAAAACCTTTCACTTTTATCCGTATTAACAGGATTGATTTCTTCTTTATGCGCGCAAATATATATTGTGTTTTTATCGCTACTTGATAGGTTTACCATAGAAGCAGCAATAGACGCAAAAATATAGTTTCTTCCAGGAATAATCCCCATTTTCCACCTGTTCCAACCTTCATCAACATATCTCTTTAGATTAATATTGATAACAATAGGTCTGGTTTTAAGTTTCTTGCAGATTTTATTTATTACCTCTAACTCATCTTTTTCATTTTTTTGCCCAAAACCAACCCAAACTGGTTGTATGGGGTATCCCTTGTCTAGTGCGTACAAAAGCCCTGCAGTGCTGTCTATACCACCACTATATGAAATAATGTATTTGTAATTGTTTTTCTTTGCAGAATTTACTTCGTGGTTTTTGTTCGAAAAACTTAATTGAAGGTTATACTTTCGTGGCGCTGCCCTTTTATCGTTAAGAACGTAACTAAAGAATTGTTCAAGTCTCTTTTTATCAAAGTATTGTTTACCGTTTACTGTGATGTCATCTTTTTCTAAGTATCCGGCCAGTGTAAGCAACAATGCATTGCTAACAACTTCATCAAGCTGAAAATTATCAACTGTATCAAGTATTAAATTTGAACTATCTACTTCTTTATTGTCTATTGATCCAATTATCATTTAAGTTCTTCTTTTGTCACCATACCAAATTAGTTGATTTCTCATAGTAATTTTCCACCCTCGTTCATTAACAGCATCTCTCACAAGTTGTGCATGTCCTTCGACAACATCTGCTGTTTGACCCTCCGGCATTATAAGTAATTTATCTTCATTGAGCTCGCAATCTCGCACGAGTTCATCTATTTCATCAAGATCGCTTGTGTCTGAAACTACGAATTTAAACCATGAGTTGGGTAGTGCATTTATTGCTTTTAGCGCCGATGGGTTATATCTACGCGCTTTACTGTTTCCGCTGTTCTCCAGTTTTGGCGAGCAATTAAATTGACAATCACCGAGCTCAGGGGCGGGAACGATCGTGCCATTAGTCTCAATTTCTATGTCCCAATCTGGTAATTCTTCTATTAGCTTAATAATTTTACTTTGTTGCAGAAGAGGCTCACCTCCGGTAATAACCGCCCTTTTTGTCCCATTAGCATCAAAAGCGCTTTCCCAAGCAGCTTCCATAGTCGCTGCTATTTCTCTAAAACTCACATCAGATGACTCCGTCCAATACTCCTCCCTTTCCTTATCCCATGTATACCAAGTGTCGCACTTCCACCCTTCAGGTTTACCACAAGTCAAGTTGCAATAGTGCAACCGCAAAAATACTGAAGGCTCTCCTGCTGTAACTCCCTCACCTTGCAAAGTAGCAAAAACTCCATCTCCGCTTACTTTAAGAAGGTCAGGTTTTGGCCTGATTCTTTCCCGATCCTCCGGTGTGGGTTGGTAAATCTGTCTCTCGCCACTCATTTTATTTTTCTAAATCCTCTCTGGTGCAGATCGCAACACTCGTTGGTGTTTCCCAAAGTTTGACCCAGCAAAGCCTCAAATCTGTTTTAAATTTATCGATAAATCGTCCATCTAACTCTTTAAAAATCCAGGCTGCAATGTTTTCGGAAGTTGGCACAAAATCAACAATTATGTGCTTTTGCTTTGGGTTATCCTCAAAAAATTTCATAACCTCCTTATCTTTCCTCCAGACCATAAATCCATGATCTAAAACATCGTGGACATGTTCCATGGCAATCTTTTTAATATCTCCAAAATCAATAACCATCCCTTCTTCTGATATGCCTTCTATGTCTACTAATTTCCCCTCCATGCATATTTCGGCCCGATAGCGGTGGCCATGTATGTTTTGACATTTAGAGTGATGGTTAGTTACTCTGTGCCCCATATCCCACTCAATTTGTTTTGTTACCTTCATTTTGAATTATCACTACGATTTATATGTCTAAAAAATCTATCCACAAGTAAAGGGTCTTTTTCAAAATCTCCACAAAGAGCTGTAGTTTTGGTGATTGCCCCTTTCTTCTTGACACCACGCATTACCATACAAAGATGCTCCGCCTCAACATGAACGATTGCTCCTTGTGGGTGCAAATTTGTTTCGATTGCATCCATTATTTGTCTGGTTAGCCGCTCCTGTACCTGAAGTCTCCTGGCGTAAATTTCTGTCAATCGAACGAATTTCGAAAGTCCAAGTATTCGGCCGTTTGGAATATAACCTATATGAACTTTTCCAAAAAAGGGTATCATGTGATGTTCGCAAAGACTATAAAAATCGATGTCGCTAACAGTCACCAAGTCATTATGTCCATTTCCTTCGAAAGTCTTAATTACCGAAGATGGGTCTTGTTGATAACCACCCAGAAGCTCCTTGTACATTCGAAGAACTCTTTCGGGAGTTTCTTTGAGTCCCTCTCTGTTTGGATCCTCTCCATATAGCTCCAGAAGATCCACTATTAGTTTAGTGTGGTTTCGAGTTGCCATAGCTCGTATTTAAAATGGCTTGTTTAACCATCAAAACTTTCTTATTTAAGTTTTGTTAATGATAATTGTATCACAAAACTGTCTGGCATCAACTTTCTAGTGCCGGATTTACCTTTAAACTACTAATCCCATAATTATTTAATATTAGTTTCAATGAATTTTCAAAATTTAAGACCTTAACACAACTTACCAAATCAATATGAAGAAGCTTGTATTCTGGCCATGTGTGAATTGCAAGGTGTGACTCTGAAAGAATATATACAAGAGTTTTCCCTTGAGGTTTGAAAGAATGAAAAACGCTTTTAACCACAGTCAAATTAAGACTTTCTATTAGCTTATCAGCAAACTGTTCTAGGCTGTTTTGATTGTTGGGAAATTTTTCAAGTTTAATAAGAGCCGTATGGTGTTCAATTGTTGGTATAGATGGGTTTATCATAGCCTCCTTTAACTAAAGGTTTTGTCTTTGGTGTTACATCAGCTATTAACAATGCACTTGAGCTGCCAATCGATTCTGCCCCTCTGTAGCGATTAAATCCGTCAAAAACCCACCTCATCATTAATCCGGATTCTGTAAATAACCTTTGTACAGGCAGGTATCTCTCCCTAGCCCTGTCACTATTCCCATAGCACGTATATATCCTTGCTGCGTGATTATCCGGATCCAATGCCTGAATAGCTCTTGAGAGAAATAGATTCATGCCATTTTCCGTGTACGGAGGATCTGTAAATACAATGTCGAAATTTCTCATAAGCTGATTCGGCAGCCTCTGTGTTAAATCACTTCTTGTGGTTGAAATAGTAAAACCTTCTGTCTCAGCGACACCTTTGATGCTCTCAAGAATGCGTTTATCTACATCTAGTACTTCTATATGAGCAGCCAATCCCAAAGAAGCCACTCCTATCGAGGTAAAATCGTCATCACCTAGAAACAAAATTCTTTTACCTTTAATGTCTCCAAAGAATTGAAGGAGAGAAGCACGACGAGCCGTTGTTTCTATAGTTGCAGTAAATTGATCAAACCTTCTTTCAGGTGAAGGTCTCTTATCGGAAATAGTTTCTAACAATTCAGATGCCTTTTTGTATTTATCATCTTCTAGGATAGTCCACATAGCATCTTCAAATTTATAGCCTTCATCAAAGATTGCTCGTATTTCTTGAACATGGTCGCCATCAAGTTGTGTGTCTTTTGACACAGGTTCTAATACCGAGGCCAGCCTCTCTTTTACCTTATTTAGGGCATTTTTAGAAACACCTACCTTTCGGACCAATTCATTATTTTCAACAACTTCGCCATCTCGCAGTGCAAATAACAAATCGAGAACCTTTTTTGTCGGTACTCCTGTTTCTTTTGAAATTTGATTAATCCTTTCATGCATATTTTTATCGGACATAGCCGTATTTTAACTCATTTGATAATAATAATAAATTCACTACTGAGAATGGTTGTTGTACGACAAAAATTTAGTACTTACACTTACCTTTATTAATCAATTATTTTCTGTCTCTTCTGTAGAATCAGGAAGCTCAAGATAGCTCACTTTTGGTAAAGCATTTCCTATTAAGCCTTGCAAGTCACCATAAATACCTGCTGTGTTTGTAATAACTTTTTGTATACTTTTCTCTTCTTCTTGCCACTTCTTGTTAAAGTAGATTCTTTCTCTATTGATTTTTTCCTGTCTATCCTTAAAATATTCAACCCAAACCTCTATCCTCTGCCTAAACTCATTACTAATCAGATAATTGTAAACAATTTCAGCTTTTGTAGCTTTGCCATCGTTGGCAACCTGTGCCGAATGCACCTTCATAAGTTGCTGTCTAAGAAGTTGGGCAATGCTCACAGCCATTCTCAATTCACAGATCGTAACTCCATCAATAATGCCAATTGAAGAAACATTTTGTGGCAGAACTGTAGACACCAAAATAGCGAGATCAGCTTTAATCATTCTTTGGTCATCTTTTAATTTTTGAATCCAATCCGAACCCCAAGTCTTCGTACGCTTGGATTCCCAGATAATAGTTCCACAAACTTCTCCAGTCTGAGATTTAACTGTCTGAAGTACATCAGCTCCGCTGACACCTTTAGGCACTTCTTTTATTTCATCAAAAGGAAATTCTACTGATAGAATTTCTTGTAGTTCTAATTCCTGAACCTCGCCTTGTAGGTTCTGGGGGCCTTGTTGGATTTTCCTTTGCAACTCAAGTATTTGTTTCTCTGCATCTTGAAGTTTTTTATCTTTTTCAGCTATTCTGAGGTTAAGTTCGTCCTGGGCTTCTTTTTTTGCATCTTGTTTTATCTTGTCTTGACCTTCAAGCAACTTCTTTTCATATTCAATTCCTAATTTATCCCTATCATCTTTAAGTTCGCGCATCTGTTTAAGTAACTCTTTTACCTGATCTTGGAGTTCTTTGTTTTGATCTTCACGAGCTTTAGATTCCTCATTTGAGGCTGTTATTTGACTCTTAAGCTCTTTGCGAATTTTTTCTTCGGCTTCTTTACGAGATATCTCGGCGGTTTGCCTTCTGACATCCTCAAGCTCTTGTTCATGATCACGACGAAGCTTACTTTTTTCTTCTTTTAGGTCTGCTAAAAGTTGACTTTGTTCTTCCAGTTCTTCTTTAAGTTTCGAATTTTGCTTATTTTTTGCCTCAGCTTCCTCTTTAGCTGCTTCTACCGCAGTTTCTAACTCTTTTTTAGCTTTCTTTTCTGTTTCGAGACGCGTTGATTCGGCAAGATCTAGCTTCTCCTTTTCAAGCCGTTTAATATCTTCCTGATGCTTTGCCTGAGTCTCTTTGAGTAAAGATTCTTCTAACTCATGTTTGTATGCCTCAGAAGGTTCAAAACTTTCTCCACATTTTGGACATTTAATTTTGTTTGAATCACTCATAGTTGAAGTATATCTCACCTTCGAGACTAGGTCAAAGTATATCAGATTTTAATACTGCAGTTGATCCAATTTTTTCTTTACCTTTTCAATTTGCTCTTCTGAATTTCTTTCCCAATCCCTATGAGGAATTCTTACAAATTTCCAGCCAGCTCTTTCCAATATTCCTTGCCTCCACGCATCGTTAAAACTCTGCCCTTGTTTCATATCAAAATGAGTTGGCCCATCACACTCAACTGCAATCCAATTCTTACCATCTCTAACTACTAAGTCGATTGAGAATCCGGCAGCCTCATATTGAGGCCAGACCTTTAAACCTTCTCGTTCCAGTGCTTGAGCAACTTGTTCCTCAAATCTGGATTCAAACACATCACGAGGCAATATATTCGTCGCAGAGTCACCTGCATATAATAAAAATTCCTTAAGTAACCCGTTTGGTAAGTCGCCTAGAGCGACGGAGGATATGACAATTAATTTCTTTCTGGCGCGCGTGATAGATACATTAAAGACATTAGGGGTTTCTAGAAATCTCAATGTCCCATGGTGAAACTTAGGGTCAAGAGACAAAGATAAAATTACCACATCCTTTTCGTTACCTTGTAAACTATGAGCAGTACCCACGACAATATTATGTCGCTCAACTTCGTTTAGATTTACACAATTCGGAAGTTCTTTAGTAATTGCATTTACTTGGTCCCTAAAAGGGGAAAGTATTCCAATTGAAGTTGGTTTATCCAACGGAGATTGCGCAATTAGCTGCCTTACGTGTGAAAAAATATGTTCTATCTCTTTCGGATTAGCTGCTCCATTGGTACGTTTGCCGTTTATATATTCTATTTGAATTGCTGCATCTTCCTTATTTGAGCCGAGTTTCGGTCTATTGGTCATAATTCTAATGTTGTCTTCATAAAACATCTTATTAGAAAAACCTATGATATGTGGATCAGAACGAAAATGTTCGTCGAGCATAAAATAGTTTGCTTGAGGAACTGCATTTTCGGCCACATTAAACAGGCTTTGTGTCGAAAATCGATAGTTGGCCTGCATTTCAGGTGGTACGTTATTCTTTGCAAACGCAGAGTATTCTGCCTGGCGCCCCAAAAATACGACATGAGTTAGTTGTTTCGGATCACCAACTATTAATGCTCTATTTGCTCTATAAAGAGCGGGTAACGTAGAGGCTAAATCGCACTGACTAGATTCATCGAAAATGACTAGATCAAACATTCCAGGCTCTATGGGCAATATCTGGGAAAGGTGATAAGTTGTACTTGCCCAACAAGGGAATGCGCTTAGTAGAGTTTCAGTTTCGACTTTCTCTAAGAGCGCCAACTTTTCTCGCATATTTGCTGTTCGTAGCGATTTTATAAAGTTTCTTAGCTCAACACGTTTATCATAATTATGTACAATGGTGTATAAGTTGCCCAACAACATAGCCTTTAGGTTATTTAAAGCAAGATCCTTTAATTCTTCTTTTCGACTAGAAATTTGTGTCCACAATTGGTTTATTTCGTCAAATTTGGAGATTTCATTTTCAACTTCTTCCAGCTTCCTTTCATTCTCTATGCGCTCTGCCTTATAAATTAACTCATCCGGGGTAGCATTATCTCTAGCACCTAACTGTTTTTTGACATTTGAGAGAACGTGGTTTCCCCACCATGTCTGAACGAAAAACTTCTTATTCTTGATGAGAAAATCTGCTCCACGGATTTTCTCCTTTAATTTCTCAGCTTTTTTCTTGTCTATGGGTAAAGATAAAAGATCTGGATCAGTTTTTATTTTGTCATCAAGGTTATTAATTTCTTCCTTTACCTTAGACCACGTTCTTTCTTGAGACAGCGTATTCAAAAACTGCTCTTCAAGAGTTGTTAGTTTTTCTTGCGCGTCGGAATATCCATTGAGCACACTTTCGATTTCTTCCTTTGTATAGTGCTTCACTGGAGTCTTTGCACCAGTAATGGAATCGAGCTTATCAGCTAAAGCACGTTGTGCTTTTCTTCCTCCAGATCTAGCAATAGAAAAAGTACCAACAGATTCTTCAAGCCACTCGCTTACCACCTCGACCGCTTTGTCCATTCGGGAAACAAATAATACGCGTTTTCCACCCAACAAATGATCTAAAATAATAGCAGCAATGGTATACGATTTCCCTGTGCCAGGTGGCCCAGAAACAACGGTCAGATTGTTTTCTCTAGCTGCGCGCACAATACCCTTCTGTGTATCACTAAGGTCAAACGGAAAAAGGTTGTGCCATTTTTCATTCTCCTCACTTCCTCCTTCTGAATATCCATCAGTTGTTTGATCTATTACCTCAGACACGGGGTCCCCGCCAGCTTTATTCTCCAGAAACAGAAAATCTGCAGACGTGTTGTTTTTCATATCCTGCAGGATTTGGTTTATTTCTTCGACAACAGTCCCCTCGGCTGCCAATTTTGGTGCTACTATCAGACAGTGAGCTGGACAAATCTGATATTTTTCTTTTTTAGCTTCTATAGAATCCAGTTCAACAAAATTACTAATTTTTTCATCTGTAGAAAAAATTTCAGGAAAATAATTATTGAAACTTTCATAAAATTGTTGGATTGATTCAAAAGACAATGGCCATTCTGGCGTTGCGCTCCATAAATCTTGAAAACGTATTTCCAATTCCTCTTCATTGATTACACTAACCAAACTAGCCACTAAGGATTGGTTGAGATGTATCATGTCTTCTTTAACACTAAAAACTACTGAGTCATCTTCCGTTTTCTCGGCTTCAAGCTTTATAAAAATAAGGGGAGCGTTAATACGAGTTACTTTGTCCCCTTTTCCTTTGAACCCTTTTACAAAAAGTGTTCCAAGTATTAATTCGAATTCTGTTGGTCTTGCCTTTAGTTTATAAAGCAGGTCAAGCACTTCCTGCCCTTTGAGAACCAGATCATCAGCTGCTAACTTCTCTAAAGAATCGGGGGACATCGGAAGAAAAGAAACATCTTTTGTGCCCAAATCATTCAAAGCAACTGAGCGCAGCAGAGCCTGGGCACAATCTTTTAAATATCCAACAAGCGATATTAACCTTTGATCAGCTTCTGTATGCTCAAGATCTGCCGAGGCGAATTTTGCAACCAGATCATCATTGTTAATTTTGTCATTATTTATTTTCATCTCAACTTCTTTAAAACCCGCTTTCTTTTCACACTCACTACATATTCTCCCATATTTAACTTTTTTGGTCTTGCATACTTCGCAGTAAGGCTTACTAGCCCAATATTTTTTGGCGTCAAATTTTCTATAATATCTCGACATTATTTAGTTCCAACGTCCAAGAGTTTAAACTTACATGAATTTTACCACTTTCGGCGCTTCGAGCAGTAGTTGTACTTGCATAGCCTGATAAAATTAGATATGGAAGAAAGAACGGACATCTTAAGTTTTTACCCAAATCAGGCATTGACTCTCACTATGGCCTTGGCAAAACAAGTAGAAGAAATCAGGTTGGCGCATATAAATATGGTTAAACACTATAACGAGGTTGTTTCAGCGGCTTTAAATTTTCCTTTTGCAGAGTTATTAAGAAGCATTCAAGAAACACAGGCACACATGGCACGACGTTTCCAATATGCGTTGAATCCATTTGCCCTACAGTTTGAACCTGTTGCCAATATTCAGGAAGTTGAGATAGTTAAAGAAAATGAAGGAGTATTCAATATGATTATTACATTTGAGGGTATTTTTCTTTTTAACAATCAACCAATTAGCATTATTACCACAGGGTCTAAGCACGGCAGATTCTTGAGGATGTTATTAACTTATAAAAATAACTATGTGAGTGATAAAGAATTCCTGGACAAGATAGATGTTACCGATGAATCAAAGGGGATTGGATACATAAGAAGGGATTTAAAAAAATATTTGCGGCGTGCAGGTATTGAAGTTGGGATACGCAGAGTACGAAAGCATGGTCATAGATTGCTGTATGCTCGGAAACTTATGAATTAACAAATTTCCTCCTTTTTTCCTCCAATTTTATCGTTTCTTCTGATTTTATAGTGTTTTATGCTTCAGATACTTATGGAAACTGTATCCAACCAGCTCAACATCGTTCAGGTTGATATAAACGAATTAAAACCTGCAACTTACAACCCCAGAAAATGGTCTGAGGAGGCAATTCATGGCTTAAAAGAAAGCATTGGAGAATTTGGCCTGGTTGACCCGATAATTGTAAATGGAGCAGAGAAAAGAAAGAACATTGTAATTGGCGGGCACTTTAGACTTAAAGTTGCAAGGGACTTAGGCTTTAAAAAGATCCCCGTAGTCTATCTAAATATTCCAGATGAGAGTAAAGAAAAAGAGCTAAACCTCAGGCTAAATAAAAATCTTGGAGATTGGGATTGGAAATTACTGGCCGATTTCGATGAGAACATTTTATCGGAAATTGGCTTTACCTCTGAAGAGCTGGACGATATTTTTGAAATTGATATTACGCCTGAGCAATTTGATTTGGAAAAAGAGCTTCAAAAACTGGACATCAAGGAAATAAAAATCCAAAAGGGGAATGTTTATGCATTAGGAGACTCGAGGCTTATGTGTGGTGATTCAACTGTTGAAGCAGATGTGCTCAAGTTAATGGATGGTGAGAAGGCTGATATGTGCTTTACTGACCCTCCATATATCCTGGACTATCTGCGGGGAAAGAAAAAATATAAAGGAGCAATTACTGGCTTCGGAGCCAAAAGAGACAGGAGATATTTGGAAACAGATGTATTACCTCCGGACTTTACGCAGTTGTGGATGAATAACATTGCTAAGATTCAGAAAGCTGATTTCTCAATTATCATCTATGAAAACCCGAAAAATTTAAGAACTATTTGGAATGAACTAGAAAAACACTGGAAATACAGAAATACAATAATCTGGCATTTACCCAATAGAATGCAGGGGTTTGCTGCAAAGTATAAGTTTTTTAACAAGTACGACTTTGCAATGGTTGGAACCTCAGGAAAGGTATCCTTAAATATGACTCCAGAGGAGGAGCCTCTACTTCAAGAGGAGTATGAAACTGCCATTTTTGCCACTTCAGGAAAACCAAACTGGGAAAGTTACGAGAAAGGCAAAAAGTATTGCCCAACTGATTTTATCGAATATAAAGCATCCGATGAAAAATCCTCCGGCCAGGGAATAATCTTTGGGACAAAGCCTATTGAAATATTAACTCCGTATATAAAAGTTTTAACTAAGCGTGGCGATCTTATAATCGAGCCCTTCGGTGGAAGTGGTTCTACTTTAATTGCAGCCACGAAAATGAAAAGAAAATGTTACCTAATGGAAAAGTCCCCTGTATATGCAGAGGTAATTAAGAAACGTTGGGAGAAGCTCGCAGGGAAGGAAACAAAGAAAATATCATGAGTAGCTCAATACTAAAAAGACAACACAACAAAAGGGTTGCTTTGATAGAGGAATTTAAAAAGACGCCAGTTGTACAGGTTGCTTGCCAAAAAACTGGGGTGAGCAGAGCGACATATTATCGCTGGAAAAAAGAAGATGAGGCTTTCTCAAAGGCTGCGGATGAGGCTTTGGAAGAAGGATCTTCGTTTGTTAACGACATTGCAGAATCGCAATTGCTTTCCGCAATAAAAGAGCAAAACATGACGGCAATTATTTTCTGGCTTAAACACCATCACAAAACATATGCAACCAGAGTTGAGATAACAACTCCCAATAAACAAATTGAAAAACTTGAACCTGATCAGGAGGAGGTGGTGAGAAGAGCGCTGGAGCTGGCGTCACTTATTCCAGACGCTGGAAAGGAGGAAGAAAATGGAAGATCACAAAATTCATGAAAAGCTTATCCAGGACAGGTCATTTCGCATACACCTTACAAAACGTAGCCATTTCTGGTTTTTCAATACCTACTTCCCTCATTATGTGGAATTCAAGACTGCAGATTTCCAAAAAGAGATTTTTGGTTTAACTCAAAACGAGAGCGAGAAGTTTGTAGTAATTGTTGCATTTAGAGGCTCGGCAAAATCAACAATAATGACACTCTCATACCCCATCTGGGCGATGGTTGGTAATTTAAACAAAAAATTCATAATTCTCATCAGTCAAACCCAGCAACAATCACGGTTGATACTATCTAACATCAAGAAAGAGTTTGAAACAAACACGACACTCATGTCTGACTTTGGGCCATTTGGACAAGATGATGACGAATGGCGGGCAAACTCTTTAGTCCTTTCAAAATATAATACCAGAATAACGGCGATATCAAGCGGTGAGAGCATCAGAGGGCTTCGGCACTTACAAAACAGGCCGGACTTGATAATTTGCGATGATGTGGAAGATCTAAATTCAGTAAAAACCAGAGAGGGACGAAACAAATCTTATGAATGGTTAACTGGAGATGTTATCCCAGCCGGGAACCCCAACTCTAAATATGTAATTATTGGCAATTTGTTGCACGAAGACTCGTTGATGATGAGGCTTAAAAATCAAATTATTAAAAACAAGCTAAGTGGAACTTATAAAGAATATCCTTTGATTAAAGACGATAAAATTATTTGGCCGGGAAAATTTCCAGATGAAAAGACAGTAAAAGAACAAAAGTTAAAAGTGGCAAGTGAATCCTCATGGTCGCGAGAGTTCTTACTGACAATAATATCTGACGAAGACAGGATTGTTCATCCTGAGTGGATACAATATTACGATGGACCACCTACGGGAAACGAATTTATGTACACATTGACCGGAGTTGACCTTGCAATATCTGAAAAAGATACAGCCGACTATACAGCCATGGTATCTGCCAGCGTTTATGACTATTCTGAAGAAAGAAAGATTTATATCCTTCCTAATCCTATAAACAAACGTCTATCTTTCCCTGATGCGATTGAGGAGGCTAAAAACTTATCAAAAGCACTAGGAGAGGGAACTCCAACTAAGCTGCTTATTGAAGAGGTTGCATACCAGTCAGCTTTCACTCAGCAACTGGAACAAAAAGAGATACCAGCTGAGGGAGTTAAATTAAAAGGAAGCGATAAAAGAGCGCGACTTTCTTTAACAACACACATGATAAGAACAGGCAAGATTTTATTTCCAAGAAAAGGGGCAGAAAGACTGATTGAGCAACTTGTTGGGTTTGGAATTGAAAAGCATGATGATTTAGCAGATGCTTTCTCTATACTAATTTTACATCTGATTTCGGATACGCATGTAGATCCGCAGATATATATTGCCGACTATGGACCACCACCCAACCGAGGCCTAAGTATTACAGAAATGATGAACCGCGGATACTTCGGCTAGACTTCCCCCACCTTTGTGGTACTCTCCCTCCCTAGAATGGATAGTACCCCGGAAATAAAATACTGCTTGTATGCCCGAAAATCTTCGGAAAGTGATGAGCGGCAAATAATGAGCATAGACAGCCAATTAAAAGAAATGCAGGCACTTGCAGTTAAAGAAAATCTGAAAGTTGCAGAGGTTTTGCAAGAAAGCCATTCTGCAAAAGACTCAGGGCAAAGGCCAATGTTCATGAAGTTGCTAAATGACATCAGAGAGAAAAGATTTGACGGGATTTTAACTTGGGCTCCTGATAGGCTAAGTAGAAACGCTGGAGATCTTGGTATGTTAGTCGACCTGATGGATCAAGGAAAACTATTAAAAATTAGAACCTTTTCCCAAACTTTTTCAAATAATCCCAATGAAAAGTTTTTACTCATGATCCTTTGTAGTCAGGCAAAACTGGAAAATGACCAAAAAGGAATAAATGTTAAACGCGGAATTAGAGCAAAATGCGAAATGGGATTTCGACCAGGACCAACGCCAATTGGTTATATGAATAGATCTTTTAATGGCATCAAAGACGTAATTATTGATCCAGAAAGAGGGGCAGTTGTTGCCCAAATGTTCACAAAAGTTATTGATGAAAAAGCAAGTGGGAGAAAAATTAAAAAATGGCTAGATGAGATAAATTTCACTAATAAATCAGGAAAGAAAGTTACCTTAAGTCAAATTTATTTGATGCTTAAAAATCCATTTTACTACGGAGAATTTGAATTCCCCATTAAAAGTGGAAATTGGTACAAAGGGGCATACCCTCCTCTAATTACGAAGCAGTTATACGATGAAGTTCAGGAAAAACTAACAGTTCCTGCTAAGTCCAAGTGGGGATCTAAAAACTTTACCTATAAAGGGCTCTTAAAATGTGCAAATTGCAAAGCAAGTATTGTTGGAGAAGACAGATACCGACAAAGATTGGTCGGTGAACCAAGATATCATATTTATTATCATTGCTCACGCCAAGTGGATCACGATTGCAAAGAGCCTTATGTGTCAGAAGAAAAATTAGCGAAAAGTTTACTTAAACTTATCAACTTCATGTACATTGCCCACCGGCACGAACTGATACTCACAGACAAAATCCAAGAGGGTTTAGAGGAATTTAAAAACATGAGAGAAGCAATATTCCTCCAACAGGACATTAATCCAAATTCAAGGGTTTGGGATATCAGAGATTATGCCAGATATGTTCTCACAAACAAAAACACTGAAGAAAAACGAGAATTATTTAACCTCTTTGACTTTCCACTATTTATCCAAAATAGAAATGTTACCTCGCTACGGGCACACTGAGTATTATGGGATTATTCGGTACTATTCCCGACTGACCGGGCAAAGCTATCGCAGAACACTAGGTTCAAACTCCAGAGTAATACACTACTTTAAACTATCAACATAACGACTCAAAAAGGCCCCTTTCAAGGCATTTGTCCGAACAACAAGCGTGTGGTACGAATGTCTTGAATAAAGACTGGGGTTTTTGAAGGTGTTTTCGAGCTATTCTAGGCATCACGGTCACTGGGGTGCCCGTCTTGGCTGCGGGGCCAGGACTTGAACCTGGATCTTCGCTTCCAGAGAGCGACGTCAACTACCATTAGACTACCCCGCAATGTAATCTCGGAATTTTATCAATTCCTTGAAGTATTTTACCTCATTTTTCTTCCTGAGTCGAATTGCGTAGGCTCGCACTTCTGGATGAAAATCAAGTCTTTTTAATGCCAATTCGACGTCTTTTAATAATTTCTCGTTTCTGTTTGAAAAGGCGAAGTTGTAAGTATACGTGAGTAGATGAATAGTTTTTCTGTGCGGGGAAATTTATTGATGTGTCCATCACCCAAAGTCAAATCTATCAAAGTTGCTAGATCTTTGGTTTTTTCGAATGGCGGATATGATGCAGGAATTAAACCATTTTCTCTAGCATGTTGCCTCCACTTGGCAAAGTTGTCAATCCTTTTTCTTGCCTCAGAGATTTTCTTTAGGCCCGGATGTGTTTCTTTTGTGTGTCCAGCGTCCCACGGAGGTGGCCTTTTCTTTAAGCTTTCTCTCCATTTTTTATATCTGGGATCGGATTTTGGTAAGAGGTTGGGACGTACTTTAAAAGGGCTAGGTTTGGGCATATCCCAATTGTACCATCTAGACGATACAGGAAAGTGGGTCATACCAAAAATCGAGCTGGATTAGAATAATCCCGCTTGGCTTACCGGGTCGGGGGCTGGGTAGGAGAAATCAACTTCAAAGGTGCGGAGACTGTTCCATTTATCTTTGTATTTGAGTTGTTTTTCTTTTAAACCAATGTCATAAATATCCCGGGTAATGGCGACATCTGCTTCACAATAACGCTGCAAACGGGCCAGCGACTCTTTGTCACCCCTTTTCCAAAGCTCAACTCCCATTGCGCCGGTTTCTGTTTTTTGTCTTTTCAGGGTTTCTTTGGCAATGGCGTCAAGACTTAAGCGGTGCCCAAGAACTTCTTTGACTTTGGCCATGATGTCAAAATGGGGGAGTTTGGTGAGGGGAAAGGCAGCATATGGGATTAAAACCGGGACGTCAAAGCCGATTGAATTAAAACCAATGACCCGATCTGCTTCTTGGAAAAGTGGCCACATTTGGGTGATCTCATCTTCCCAAAAACTCTGCATTTGCCCCTGACTTTCGGTGAAATCCCCGTCAAGTTGCCGTGAGTAGACGGAAACAATTGAAACCCCCAGATCAGCATGGTTTTCCGAATCGATCTCATCAAACCACTTCTGAGTCTCGACGTCAAAAATAACTTCTTTTGTTTTCTTTCCTGCCATAATAGGTATTCATTATATAATGAAACCAGTGGAAATTTTACTCATTGGGGGCTTGACGGTGGTAGCTGCGGCAGTGGGAACTGTGACAGGGTTTGGAACTTCAACTGTTATGGTTCCTGTCCTAACCCTTTTTTATCCTCTGCCGGTTACTTTGCTTCTGGTGGGCATAATTCACTTTTTTGGAGACATTTGGAAAGTAGTGCTTTTTAAAAAGGGTATTAAATGGCGGCTGATTTTACTTTTTGGCATCCCGGGAGTAGTAGCTAGTCTTGCTGGCGCCTCACTTGTTTTTGCAGTCCCACAGGCCACGCTTTCACGGATTTTGGGAGCAGTGTTAGCAGCATATCCTGTTTTCATTTTTGTCAACCACAAATTCAAGCTACCGCAAAATGTAGGCAGTAGCCTAACCGGTGGAGCATTATCTGGGTTTTTGGCAGGGATTTTTGGTGTGGGTGGGCCGGTGCGGGGAGCGTTTCTGGCGGCTTTTAACTTAGACAAAGTCGTCTATATTGCCACCTCTGGCGCAATTGGCATTTTGGTTGATTTAACTCGGCTGACCCGCTACGCAGCCGGTGGGATTGGCTTGCCCAGAGCGCTTACCCTGGGGCTTTTGGTTTTTATTCCCGCGTCATTTCTGGGGGCAGTAATTGCTGAGAAAGTCGTGACCAAAATCCCGCAGAAATTATTTCGCAAAATTGTAGCAATTTTTCTTCTTCTGGTTGGTATTAAACTTTTAATAGTTTAATACATATTGACAAATATAATGAGTAATGATAAATTTAATGTATGGTGTACACTGTTTCTATTACTTCTCAGGGGCAGATAAGTATTCCCGTGGCGGCACGGCGCTTTTTGGGCCTTAAAAAAAGGGGACGCGCCTTAGTCAGAATTGATGGCGATCAGCTGACGATCAAGCCGATTAAAGACGTTCTTGAGTTGGAAGGAAGCCTCAAAACCAAAAAAAAATCGCTCTCCGCTCAAAAAATGCGGGCGTTATTTGAGGCAAATTTGGCCAGGTTATGAGAACTTTCCTTGTTGATACGAACGCTTTTTTAAGATTTCTGCTTGCGGATGTTCCCCCGCAGACCAAGGATGTAAAGTCTCTATTTTTAGAGGCGAAGAATCGGAAAATAAAATTATTTGTGCCAAGCATTGTTATTTTTGAAATTATTTTTTCGCTGGAGAAGTATTACGGATTGGACAAAAAAACCGTGGGCCAAAAGCTGGATATGATTTTATCCTCGGATTACTTGGATGTTGAGAATCGCGAAGCGTTTTTGTTGGGCCTTGAAATTTATAGCCAGGAGAAAATCAGTTTCACCGATTGCTATCTGGTTGCTCGGTCAAGGCTAAAGGAATACAGCCTTTTTACTTTTGATCAAAAATTAAGAAAACTAACGGCAAATTAGACAATGGTTTACCTGATTTTATTTTTACTTGAGATTTTGGTTCTTTATTTTCTTTCCCGAAAACTGACTAAGAAGTTGGGGGGAATGCTTTCAACTTACCTTTTTGCCGTTTTATTTTTGCCCGGAACATTTATCCATGAGATAGCTCATTTTTTAACGGCTCTAATTTTATTTGTTCCGGTAGGTCAGCCTGAGTTTTTCCCCGAACGCGAGGGGAAAATAATGAAGTTGGGGAGTGTGCCGATTGGCAAAGCTGATCCTTTTCGTCGGACCATTATTGGAGTTGCCCCGGTGATTTTGGGCATTGTGCTTATTGTTTTAGGATTTGGCTTACTTATCAAAAATGAAGCTTTCAAAAATTTCTGGGTAGTGTTGGCTGCCGGCTACGGGGTTTTTGAAATCGGCAATACCATGTTTTCAAGCCGCGAGGATGTCAAAGACGCTTGGATTGTGGCTCTGGTTTTGGCCCTTGTTGCAGTTGGCCTTTATTTACTTGGTGTTAGGTTTTCCTTTGTTCCCGACAGCACTCTCTTCAGGAAAATTGCAACCTTCATGGCCGTTCCGATAGTGATTGATATTATCGTCCTGGGTGGGTTGAGACTATTGACTCTTGAGTTTGTTAAAAGTAAATGATATTGTTGGGCTAGTTAATTATGAAATTTGCAGACTTGGTAGGGTGGGTTGTCAGGGTTGCTGCAGCGGTGGCTTTATTTTTTCTTCTGCGTAATCTCTTTTCCGCAGCTATTATTAACGGGGAATCGGTGAGCAGAGTCGCGGTTATCCGCCAGCTTGAGAGAGTCTATGGAGCCGAAGTTTTGGACAATATGGTAACAGATGTCCTGATTATGCAGGAGGCTAAGGAGCGTGGAATTAAAGTAACTAAGGAGGAGATTAACCAGAAGATTGATGAATTAAGAGCGCAGTTTTCTTCCCAGGATCGGGACTTTGACCAAATTCTCGCCGAGCAGAAAATTGATCAGGCGGAACTGGCTCGCCAAATGGAACTCAGGATCATTGTTGAAAAATTGGTTGGCGACGCGGGGGCGGTCACCGAGGAAGAAATTACCGCCGCGATTGAGCAAAACAGGGCCTTTTTCCCGGAAGGGACAAGTGACGAAGAATTGCGGGCCTCAGCCGAATCCCAGGTAAAAAATCAAAAAATCAGCACCCAGATCAATACTTTAATTGAGGAACTAAGGCAAAAAGCAAACATTCAAACTCTGGCAACTTACTAATCCCATAACAGTTGACATTTGGCCTGGATTAACTTACAATTCCCGAATGAGAAAAATAATTCTTTCTTTGGCTGTTGCAACAGCGCTTTTTGCTGCAGTTTTTCTTAAGAGTGAAGTTTCAGCTGTTCCTCCCGAGACAGTGACCATTTGTCATGCTGCTGGTTTGGAGGGGACAACGCAATTTATAACGTTGACCCTGCCTTACAACGCAGTTTATGGCCAGGCGGGGCATTTTAACGAAGATGGAACCCCACGAGCAGGCCATGAACAGGATTATCTGGGGCCGTGTGTTTCACCGTCACCGACACCAACACCTACTCCCACACCAACGCCAACACCTACACCAACGCCAACACCTACACCAACACCTACACCAACGCCAACACCTGAGCCGTCTGAGTCACCGGAACCTACTGAAACTCCGGAACCGACTGAGACACCTGAACCAACCGAGACTCCGGAACCGTCACCCACACCTGATGACGATGACGAGTGTCAGGGTATTTGTGATAACACCGGCACATCTA
>MGGO01000030.1:5003-7229 GCA_001792465.1 Candidatus Woesebacteria bacterium RIFCSPHIGHO2_01_FULL_44_10 | reverse complement strand
TTTACTCCGGTCCAAGCTCTGGGAACGTGAGGAAACTAAAAAACAGGCGGAGATTACGGGTTATAGAAGCGCTGGGGCCAGTGGTGAACGAAGCGATAAAATAAAAACCTACAACTTCCCTCAAAATCGCGTCACCGACCACCGCTTAGGCAAAAAATGGCACAACCTGGAAGCGATTCTTGAAGGTGATTTAGATAAGATAACCGAGGCGACCGCAGTCCTCCCATAACCGTTCCTTGGGCCGTAATCGAGACTCGGCTTGCTTTATTACTTAGGGTGTGTTTATAATCTTGCGAAAATGTCAGCAGAAACAGATAGAGAAAAATATACCCAGCTTGTTAAGGTAAGGAACGGAATACAATTTACCCAAAGCCATTTAGCCTTTAGCGACGACCTGCTTCCCCAAAATTTACCCGCTGATCTTCTGGACCAGGGCACTATCAGCTTTATCGGCGAACTTCATGATTGGATAATATCGGCCAGGGACGCAGCCATTGACGCTATGGATGGTGTCAAAGCAAAAATTCAAGAATTAGAATCAAACGTTATTGCCCTTATCCAGCTTGAATCAGATGAGACTCAAGCGGTAGAAATGGCAGTAGAGGAATCAGAATTAGTCGAGTGGCTAGACGATCAGAAGCTCGATGGAAGAGACGTTGCCACCACCTTTCTTACCCGAGTCCTTCAAGTCTTAGACTTTCGGGGCCGTGATTATTTTCAATGCATGGCCTGTTTAGATGAAGCATTAGAATTAACCGAACCATTAAGGGAACTAAAACAAAAGCAAGAAGAAGCCCCACGATTAACAGATAATAATGTCTCTTTAAAAAAACTTCTCCGTGAACAGATAACCACGCTAGACGAAGAGTTAAGAAAAATCTTGCCAGGAGAATTTTTCGAAACTGAAGAGATGCTTAGAGAACAAATTATAGAGGAACAGGCTAGTTCCATAGCGGCAGCCTTGGCAACAATTTCACCAGGGAGTAACATTCAAGAGTTTTTAGAAACATGGAACCGTTTGACTCTGGAGGACAAAAGGAGTTTGGCAGATGGTGACCATCAGGGCCTGGCAAACTCTGTCATCATCGCCCGTGTCAGGGGAGAAACCCCTAGCATAGAATCCGAAAGATTAGCCCGCGCCCTCCAAGAAGCAATTCTAAGAGCCAAAATCAACCCCAGAGAGTTACTCTGAAGCCACTCTAATAAGCTCTCAGAGTAGACTTGTAAAGCCCCTTTTTAAAGGGATCCAACGAAAGCCCCAATAAGTCTCCTTTGACAACATATAACATATACATTACTATTAGTTTGTTATGATACGGACACAGATTTATTTACCCGAGGAAACGCACGAGAATCTGTTGCGCCTGGCCCAGCAGAAGCAAACCACGCTTTCTCAGCTTATACGTCAGAGCGCTGACACCGTGATTAAAAAGCATTACGGTAAACTAACCCCACAGCAGAAAGCTTTGAAGTTCCTGGCAAATTATCCGACTAAATTAAAGGTCAGTCTAAGCGATTCTGCCGTCAATCTGGTAAGAAAGCACCGCAACTAAATGCTAAAACTCGTCCTTGATTCCTCTGTCTTAATTTCTTTGATGGGTCAAAAAGACAAATTTACTCCAGAATTTGAAAACTTCTGATTTCATCATTGCTTTGACCGCAAAAATAAATCAAGCCACACTTTTAACTTGGAACAGGAGACTCCCCCCCCCCAAAAAAAACATTATTTGCAAAGCCCAAACCCCAACCCAATACCTACTAAAACTTCAGGAAACAAATTAACTATTCCGGAGAGGCAGCTAAAGTAACTTTGATTGTGGTGTTTTTCCCGTCGCGGAATATCTCAACTTCTACTTCGTCACCAACTTTTTTTGCAGTAATGGCGTCGGAAAGATCCGAACCCTCGTGAATTTCAAGCCCAGAAAACTTGGTAATAATATCCCCGGCGGCAATCCCCGCCTTGGCTGCGGCCGAGTCGGCCGCCACCTCAACCACATACGCCCCTTGAGGCACGTTATTGAGAAGAGCCGATTGCTGGCTGATCAACTGATAAGAAACACCCAGAAAGGCCCGGGGTTCAAATTTACCAGTAGTCTTAAATTCGGTTAGGCGCTGCTGAACCAGATTGATTGGGATGGCAAAACCGATGTTTTCCGCTTCGCCGGCAACCGCGACATTGACGCCAATCACCTGCCCAGCCGAGTTTATCAAGGGGCCACCAGAGTT
>MGGO01000030.1:917-4984 GCA_001792465.1 Candidatus Woesebacteria bacterium RIFCSPHIGHO2_01_FULL_44_10 | reverse complement strand
CGCCGTAATCCCCCGACCCAAACCGGAGATGACCCCGGTCGTGACCGTCTCACGAAATTCACCCAAAGCCGTACCAATGGCAATCACAAACTGCCCCACTTTGAGATTACTGCTATCACCCAATTCCAACGCGGGTAAATCAGCATTTATTTGCAAAATCGCAATGTCGTTAGCCGGATCACGGTTGATTTGCTCAACTGGATATTCCCTACCCTCTTTGTCAACAACCTTATAGGAAGCACCGGTCGTAGAAACTACGTGCTTATTGGTTACAACGAGCCCCACGTCAACAACAAAGCCTGTGCCGATGTCTTGGGGGCTACCGCCCTCAATTCTAGATTGAAGTCCCCCAAAAGGGCTAAATTCCAAAATCCGCCTCGCGGGCGTTTCAATCGAAACAGTAACGACTGAGGGACTAACCGCTTCCACCACATCAACTACCGCCGACTCCTCTTTAACAATTCTTTGATTAACCTCCTGAGTTTGGTTGGGAATTAAATAATCAAGAAACTTTAGACCAAAAAGCCGGTCCACGACCGCACCGGAGGTAGCAACCGCTAACAAAAAGATTGTTACGGCAGAACCGATTAAATAGCGTCTAAAATTGGTCAATGGCAGTTTGAAGTTGCTCATCTTCGGCCGTATCAGGATTATCTTCTATTTTAATATCCGGCTCAAGGCCAATATCATTAACCCAGGTGCCCTTGGGGGTTAGCCATTTGGCTACAGTGATATGAATTCCTGCCCCGCCATCCAGATCTTGTGGCTCCTGAATTGTCCCTTTGCCAAAAGTCGTTTCACCAACTAACTTTAGGCCTCGAATGTCGCGAAGTGCCCCAGCCAAAATCTCACTGGCTGAGGCTGAACCCTGATTCACTAAAACCACGGTCGGATAACTTTTAAGCCGCGCCAGACCTGTGGCTGTGAACTCCTCGCGGCTCCCGCTTGTCATTTCCTGAATAACCACTGTTTTACCAGTCTCGACGAATTCACCGGCAATATCAACTGAGCTTTGCAAGAAGCCGCCGGGATTGTTGCGAACGTCAACGATAATACCCTTAACTTTGGGATTTTTCACAATATCGCGGACGACCTTATCCCACTCCCCGTTCGTGCTGCCCCCAAATTTCAAAAGTTTGATCTGAGCTATGTCCTGGTTGTCTCCGACATAAGTAACAATCACGCTGGGAACGTCAATGCTTGCTCTTCTAATTTCCACCTCAATCGGCTCATCTACCCCTTCGCGCAAAAGGATCAGCATCACGCTCGTGCCGGCTGGCCCGCGAATGGCTTTGACTGCCTCAGGCAGAGTAATGCCAACCGTACCCATGTCAATTTCCCTTTTTTCATCCCTTATCTCAATAATAAAATCCCCCGCCTTGACACCCGCAGTCTCCGCCGGAGTTCCCGGCAAAGGCGCAATGACAGCCAGCTGGGTACCCTTAAAACCAATCTGAATTCCCACTCCGTCAAAGTTGCCCTCTAAATCCTCTTGAGTTAGTTTATTTTCCTCGGGTGGCAGAAAAACGGTGTATGGGTCACCCACCGCCGCGACCATTCCGGAAATGGCTCCGTAGACCATCTTGGCCGGGTCAAGCTTGGTTTTGTCAAAATAACTCTGGCTTAGCCTATCCCACACTGCCCAAAAAAGGGAAAAATCCAAATCTTCGTGCCCTGCCGGAAGTGTTCTCGTAATTGTAACCTTGGGTTTGCCTTGAAGCTTTAAGGCGATGTTGCTTGTTCCCGCGAAGTATCCGGCTGCAAACACCAAACCTACTGCCAGAAAAATGGCCAAAAATTTTCTAATCTGTTTTAGGCCCACTTTGGGCAGAGGGAATTTCATAGTCTATTGAGAAAAAGCAATGAGCCCGATGTGCCGTGCTCGCTTCACTTCACGCGCCAGGCTTCTTTGGTGTCTGGCACACAAGCCGGAGCGCTTTCTGCCCACAATCTTACCTCGGGTGGTTACAAAACGCTCAAGGTCAGCGTACTCCTTGTAATTAGGAATTTTCTTGTTGTCACAAAACCAACAGGATTTTTTGACAACTGGCCCAGTGGGCCTGGTATCAGAACGGGATGTCTTCTTTTTCATCTTTTTTCTTAGCAGCCTTCTTTGGTTTCTCCTCTGCGGGCGCGGCAAAATCTTCCGGAACGTCAAATTCCTCGGTCGGCATTGCCGCTCCCCGACTATCCAACATAATCATATCTGAGATAACTACTTCAGTGGTATTTCTTTTTTGGCCGTCCTGGGTTTCCCAGTTTCGACTCTGGAGTCGACCTTCAACGTAGGTTTTTGAACCTTTTTTAAGATAATTGGCACAAATCTCAGCCAGCTTGTCCCAAGCCACAATGCGGTGAAAATCGGCTTCGTCACGCCATTCACCCGCATCCGTCTTCCAACGCCGGTTGGTCGCAATTGAAAAGCTGGTCACGGCCGTCCCTTGGGGGGTGTAGCGCAGTTCCGGATCTCGGGTCAGGTTTCCTATAAGCTGTACTTTATTTAAGCTTTTAGCCATTTCTAATTAACAAATATTTTAAAATATTTTTTTCAAGTCTTAATTTGGCGTCTAAATGCTTGGCTGCATCGGGTTCCAATTCCAGCGGAAAAAAAAGATGAATTCCAGACTCGCGTTTTTTCCACTCTTCAAGCTTGTCTAATTTTCCCTTAAAGGTCCCAACAAGCTTTTCAACAGTTTCAACCACGGCCTTTTTCTTAGCGGCCGAGGCTTCACTGTCAAGAACGACCGCTAGCTCATACTTGCGCATAACTTTCGTAGTATATCAAACGCCCACTTTAAATTCTATAACATCACCATCTCGCACAACATAATCCCTTCCCTCAGACCGAACCTTACCTTTATCACGGGCCATCTTCCATCCTCCAAGAGCAACAAAATCAGCATAATCACAGACGTCGGCTTTGATAAAGTGTTGCATAAAGTCGGTATGAATCACGCCGGCGGCGGTGAGCGCGGTTTCACCGCGTTTGAGAGTCCAGGCCCTGACTTCCTTTTCTCCAGCCGTTAAAAAAGAAATCAAATTCAGGGTTTTATAAGCTTTTTGAATTAGCTTTTCCAGGCCCGATTGACTAACCCCCAAATCAGCTAAATATTCCTTCTGGTCAGCTTCACTCAAACTAGCTAGCTCACTTTCGGTTTTGGCGCAAATTACCACCACCTGATCAGGATCAACTCCTAAAAGTTCACCGTACTCTGTCTCTAGCTCTGTCTTTTTTAGGTCTTCTTCATCAACATTAAGCGCGACAAGAATCGGTTTTTGGGCCAAAGGCGGCGCGTTAGGGTGCTCCAGATCGGCCAATCCAAGTTCGGTTTTAACCGTTTCAAAATCGGATTTTTGATCAACCACACCTTGTTTAATGATATCTGGATCCCGGAAAGCTCGGACGACATGGCAAATGACATCAACTTCGCGGATGTGGGCCAGGAATTTGTTACCTAACCCTTCACCTTTATGGGCCCCGGCAATTAGGCCGGCAATATCAACAAAAGTAACTGTGGCTGGAACAATCGGCGCGCGGTAAATCTCAGCTAATTTTTCCAACCTTTCATCCGGCACAGGTACCACCCCAACGTTAGGTTCAATAGTCGCAAAGGGAAAATTAGCCACATACGCCTGTTGGCGCTTAACCAAAGCATTAAAAAGCGTACTCTTCCCTACATTAGCTAACCCCACAATCCCGACTGATAAGGACATCTTGGATATTTTGGCCTTGAGCTATGAGCGGAATCCGCCCATTAACTAGTGCCTTCCTCCTTTCTCCGACATAAATAGAAACAATAAGGTTTTTGATATATTCCCGCTTTTTTGCAGCATCAGCATATTTTAGTGCGTAGAACATAGATTCACAAATATCTTCAAAACTATCGAGGCTAACTTCTTCATCTGGAATACGAGATTCGAGTTTTATTATTTCAGACTGTAGAAGTTCTTTTTTAGCTTTAATCTCCTCTGCTGACTTTTTGAATCCTTCAAAGTTAATTAAGTTTGTTGTATATGCCTGAAGTAGTCTTTTTTCCTCATCTCCTAGCTTTTCTAAGGCTATTTTA
>MGGO01000030.1:0-856 GCA_001792465.1 Candidatus Woesebacteria bacterium RIFCSPHIGHO2_01_FULL_44_10 | reverse complement strand
CTGCCTGCTGCTTTATTAACTGCTTTTCGGCAATTAAGGAAACCAATTTGTTCCACACCACTGTATCTAGTATTTCGGCATTTACCCCACTTTTATATATACACTTGTCAGTGTATGGAAACTTATATATCTTTTGAGTGCAACGATAATAATGGTGGTCTTTTACACCATCCCCGATTCTTCTGTACCCACAATTACAAAAAATTTTATTAACCAAAAGGTAGTCATACTTCTTGTTTCGCCAGTTATAAATCTGATTCTCTTGTAATCTTTTGTGTGTTTTTTCAAAAAGCTCCTTATCAATAATTGCAAGTACAGGAATTGCTATCCACTCTTCTTTCGGGCGTAATTTCCTACTACTTTTTTTGATTTTTTTATAACCATTCACTTTTTGGGGGTGTTTAGGAACTACCGCCATACGCCTGTTGTAATAGCTTGTACCAATATAATCCTCACGATTAAGCAATCTTTCAACTGAACTCTTAACCCATCTCGTTTTCCCCTTAGCGCTGGGTATTTTCCTTTTATATAGTTCACGCACAACTCCCCGCATTGAATATCCCTCATCCGCAACCCAATGAAATATCATCCTTACAATTTCTGCTTCGGGTTCATAAACTTCAAAGTGGCCTTCTATTTCCCCCACTTTGGGAATATACCGATAACCATAGGGGGCGGTATGACCAACTAGTTTGCCACTTTTCGCTTTGTGTATCTTACCCTTCCTCATTCTTTCTGCAATATTGATTCTCTCCATTTCAGCCACAATGCCATAAAATTGTTGCAATACCCTTGTTTGTGCGTCATCCGCAAGGGGGTTGTTAATAAAAATTGGCTTTATATCTTTCTCTAGAAG
>MGGO01000029.1 GCA_001792465.1 Candidatus Woesebacteria bacterium RIFCSPHIGHO2_01_FULL_44_10 | reverse complement strand
CACCAAACATCCGGCTGCGTATTGCCCGCCGGGCAGACAATTGGGCAGGGCACGGAAACATGGGTCAACGACTATCGCTGCGCCGGATGCGAAACTGACTCGAGAACAATCACTTGCTGTGTGCCGGGTGCGACGTGTACCGATTGGTCGGCGTGTTCATCAACTGACTCTACTAGGACACGCACTTGTACTATTACTGATTTTGGAAGTGGCTCATGTGGAATTGTTCACAACAATATCTGTACCGATAACGACCAATGTATCACCGGAGCCGAAACTTGCAGTGTAACAACAGAAGTACAAACACAACCCTGTGGTTCCGCAGAGCCAACGCCCGCTCCGACTACTAGTTCAGACTGGGTCGGTGGAGAGACGTGTCAAGCAAGTTTTACTCTACCAAGCCCATCGCCTTCACCTTCTCCAACGCCTACACCAGGTCCAAAAACCCAATGTTCTGATGGAATTGATAATGATGGCGATACAAAAATTGATTGTACATCTGGAAATGCCGATCCCGGTTGTTACCCCGACGGCGATGGAGGAGGAACCTGTAACCCAGACGACGACAATGAAACCGATACTCCATCCGGGTGCAATCTTTCATTTACAATCGCCGGGGCGACACCAACACCGAGCGCGAGTGTCTCACCGGCCCCCAAAGCTACGGCAACACCAACAGCCACGCCAACGGCTACTATCACACCAATCGCGACTCCCAAAGCTACTGTTGCAGCTACTGCCACGCCAATCGCGGCAGCTACACCAGTTCCACAACTTCCTGATGCCGGTATCTCGACACCAACCTTGGTCGGCTTGGGGCTTGGCACCATAATTCTCATCTTCTCCCTTGTGCTCGCTTTGTAAAGTTTGTAATATGGTAACGTATGGATCCTGTCCAGTCAGTCCCACCGGTTATATCCGACGAAGCGGCACCACCACCTTTGACCTCCACTCAAGTCAGCGGCCAAGACGGTGGTTATCAAAATCCCAGGAAGGAAATAAAAATCAACGGTAAATGGATCGTGGCAGTTTTGGCCGTGTTGTTTTTGGTCGGCGGAGTCATTGTTGGAATAACACTCATCGGCCAAAGGCAAGAAATCAGAGAGGAGGCACAAGTCGCTTGCCCGGCCGGAATCAGAGTCGTCACCAGCATTGATGGCATTAACTTTGTTCCCGGCCCTCAAACATATCCGGAGAATTCAACTATCTATGTCGACGCAACTGGTGCCGGCACAGCTCCCTATTATACCCGACTCGGACCCAGCGGTAATATCGCATATCGGTATTGCGGCACCCCACCAGGCGCGGCGGCTGTCGAGTGCCCGACAGCTGGATATGACTTAAGCACTTCACCCCAAGATTTTTTGATTGCAGAAGTTGAGGTTGACGACAACGATTGCGACAGTGTCCGCATTGATATTGGCCCAGCCACGACACCGACCCCGAGCCCAACGCCTACCGCCTCACCAAGCCCAAGCCCGTCACCAACCACAGCCGGAAGTCCAACACCGACCGGTAGTGCCACCCCAACGGCTACACCAAGATCGACAGCTACCCCAACGGCTACACCCAAAGCAACGGCGACACTTAAGGCCACCGCCACCCCCGCGGCCCCAACTACCCCTCCAGACGTTCCGGAGTCCGGAATCAGCACCCCTGCCATCATTGGCCTCTCACTGGGGACACTGATGCTCATTTTCTCGCTCGCCCTAGCACTCTAAACTACTTCCAGGAGGAGAACCAATAGTAGGAATTGTCCAACCATATGGGAATTTTAATGCCTGTCCAATGGGGGAAAAAGTAAATAAAAACCAGCAGTCCAATAAACAAATAAACGAATAAAAATCTGGGAAGCCGTCGTAAAGCGTACCCCGTGGCTATGGCCAAGAAAGGCAAGCTTGGCAAATAGTGGTAAAGAAACATAATCCGTGGGCTTCCGATCCAAGGAACAAAAAAGGCCAAATACGAAAATGCGACAAAAGCCAGTTTGCGATTTCTTTCCCGAAACGCCCAAACTAAAGCAAGACCGACTGCCACTAGCCCCGGCCAAAAAATAAAAGGGTTACCGGCTGCGTAAATGTTTGCAGTCATGCTACCCTGACGCCCCAAGGTATAAAGCCAAACTGGGCGCAGCATGAAAGGCCAGCTAACGGCTGCCGACTGATAGCTGTGTGTGGCAGTTAATCCGGTATGGTACCACCACATCTGCTTTTGCATTTCCACAAACTGACTCCATGTGTGGCCGGAAACAAACATTGGTAAATAACTGGCCAGATAAACAGCCATGGGCAAAACGGCAAACCACAAGAGACTTGGTTTTACTTTCTTTTTGAAAACAAAAAAGGACAGCCCCACTACCGGCACCAACCAAGCCGCGGTCCACTTGCTCGCCGCTGCTAATCCGAAAAAAATCGCCGAGACCAAATTCCTATCTTTGATAAAACTGTAAAGGCAAGCCAGAGCAAAAAATAAAAAGTAAATATCGTTCATCCCAATGCGGCTCATCACCAAAGGTAACCCGTCAAGGGCAAAAACGGCCGCTGAAACAACCGCAATCTGATCATCTTTACTAATCTCATGCGCAAGTTTGTAGACCAGATAAACCGCACCCACCCCAAAAAGGGCCGCCGGGGCTCTCCAGCCGACAGAGTTTTCGCCTAAAAGCAACATCCCACCGACCATTAAAAGTTTTGCCAGCGGCGGGTGGGTCCACTCATAGGCAAAGCCTTCCGGGGGCGTATTCCACCATTCCCAAGCTTGCCTCTCCCCGTGCAAAATAACTTTTGCCGTAAAAGCGTGATACACCTCATCAAAATACTCTTGCTTGGGACTGGCCAAACCAATCAATCGGGTGATCGCCGCAAACAAAATAATCGCCCACAGCGCTTTTTTTGTGAACACCACTATTGGCGGACGATACCGATCAAAAAAAATAAGTAAGAAGAAAATGGCCAACAACCCCGCAGCAGTCACTTTGGTCAACTCCCCAGTTAAGGTAAGCAAGTTTTGGCTAACCAAGAAGTTGGTATTGTAATAAGCATAAGGGTGATACAAATTAAGCAAAAACAAAAAGCTCACAACTACAAAACCTGCCAATAATTTTTTGTCTTTTAAAACGCCCGCTGCAGTTATCAAAAACGCTAGTGCAGGAAACAAATAGCGCTCGTGTACTCGGGTGGGAAAAAGAAAGAAGGCTAAAAATAAAAGACTGGCAACTAAGTAGACAAAACCTTTCTCATTCAACTTCGCTCGGAATTTTAAGAAGATAAAAAGTACGCTCAAACCAAAAGCCACTGCTCCCCAGGCAACATACGGCAGGCCCAAAAACACCATTGAGTCTGCCTTCCACATGCCAACGAGTGACCAAAGGTTAAAAGCAAAAACTGACGTGTAAGCATAATACTCACCCATCTTAGAAATTAATTCGGGGAGGCCCAAAAAGGGGTCGCTGGGGAAAAAGGGGAGTGCCAGAACCAAAATTGCAGCCACAGCTGTACTCCCCCAAATTAGCCACTTTTTGGCCGGGAATTTTTTCGCCATCAATAATATCAAAAGGGGAACAACTGCTATCGCCTGGGGTTTGATCAAAAAGGCCGCGGCCCAAGAAAGGCTACTTAGAACAACTTTCCTTTCAACAAGAAGATAAACCGCAAGAAACAAAAATAGTGCCAAAATGCCGTCGATCTGGCCCCAGACAGAGCCGTTAAAAAGGATTGCCGGATTTAAAGCGTAAAGCCCGAAGGCGGCCAAACCCCACCTTTTGGACTTGGGCGAAACAATCTTATAAATCAGCAGACCCAGAACAATGTCCGCAACCATGATTGGAATTTTAACCGCTAAAGGGTTAGTTAATCCCAGCTTGCCCATCGCCCAAAGCCAATACAAAAACCCGGGAGTGTACTGCGTCCAAACCGCGTCACTGTAAAACCCGGTCGGTCCGACTTGAGCCAAGCGGTTGGCCCAGCCCAACCAAGCGTTCATATCAATCTCAAAACTGGGTAAAAAGCTCATGGCCAAACGGACAAAAAAAGCAACAGCTGCTAAAATTAGTATGTGAAAATTGCGCCGCGTCATTTACTTATCTTTCTTATCCTAACACGCCTGATACTCTTTTTTCTGCCTCTAATTAACCCCGACTGGACTTGGAATCGCTGGGATGGACCCCACTACTTATACCTTGCCCAACACGGCTATACCAATGTCGGTGATGAGGCCAATTTTATCGTATTTCTGCCCACTTTTCCTCTTTTGGTGCGGGCGGGTCTTCTTTTGGCAGCTAACCCCGAAATTGTTGCCAGTGGACTTTCATCAATCCTGTTTATAATCGCAGCCGTTGTTTTTTATAAAATCTCCTCTGCCAAAACGGTCTTCCTCCTTACCATCTTTCCTACCAGTTTTTTCTTTTCTGCCCCTTACACAGAATCTTTGTTTCTCCTGCTTATTTCTCTTGTCTTTCTTTTTGCCATCAATAAAAGGTGGTTACCAGCGGGCCTTGCTGCCGGACTTCTAACCCTAACCAGGCCGTTCGGGTTTCTGGTTGTGGCCGCACTACTTGTTGAGTGGTTAAGTTCAGAAAAGAAAAGGGTTCGTGAGCTTTCTGCAATTATTGTTCCTAGCGCTTTAGCAATCATGGCTTACCTCTATTTAAACAAAGCAGTTTACTCTGACTTTTTTGCTTTCCAGAAAATTCTCAACCAGAACTGGTACAAAAGTTTTGAATTTCCTTGGCGGGGAATCATTTCAAGTTTGAAAAGGGAAGACATTATGACCGGGGTAGTGGAAGGACTAACTTCGATAGTGGCCTGGGCGTTTATTCCAATTAGTTTTGTCAAAAAGTTCAAAATAAAATTTTCTTACCGCCTTTACTATTTACTTGGAGTTGTGATGTTCACCTCAACCAGTTTTATTCTATCCACCCCGCGCTACCTGCTATCGCTGCCGCCCTTTTTTATGATTTTGGCTCGTTTACTTGAAAACAAAATTCTCTTTGCCGTCTGGACCGTACTTTCCGCGGCTGGATTTGTCTACTTGACTCAACTTTTCCTGCGGGGGCAATGGGCATTTTAGCGACTCTTTTGCTGGTCTAAATGCCGAACCAAAAAGAAGACTCCAACCATACTCAGAACTCCCAGAACATATATGACATTCACAAAATTCATTTTTTTCTTTTCTTTCTCCCGCCCAGATAAACTAATAGAATCAGCAGCGCCGTAGCAATACCGCCCAGCCCAAATGCTAATCGAATCTGTTCCTGCGTGATCATCTAATTAATTTTAAAGCAAAACGCAAAGAAATGTAAGTGAAAAGCAATCCGACCCCAATATTTATTAATACCTCTTCGCTGGTTGCTGTCCGAGAGAAAACACTGGTAATCACTCCGGCCGCGAACCAGGCCGCAGCAATGGTCATAAAAAACTCAGCCAAAAGTCTCCTTTGCTCTTTGGTATACTCCAGCACCAATTCTAGTATAACAAAAACAAAGTACAAAATTTGCTTTTAAAAATCCCTTTTGTTAAACTTCCAACAACATGGGAAACAGAGAAAGAATTCTTTGGGCAGACGACATGATTTTCCTACATGAGGGAGCACTTTTTGAGTTTGTTGAGGAGGATGGTCATGAAATTGTTGGTAAGGCAAAATCTGTTGAAGAGGTAGATCAACTATTAGATGAAGGTATAAATCCAACAGTGGCAATAGTGGACGCCAATATGCCCTCAAAAGGTGATGGTGAAAAAGCCGCAGCAATCATTAGGGAAAGGTCTCCAGAAACAAAAATTGTTTCTTTCTCTTCACAAAGGCAGACCTGGGGAGATGAAAATTGGACAAAAGACATGGGTTTGAACCAAATTCTAGAGGGAATAAAAAAGCTTTAACTTCAGTCAAGAATAGTTTTAACCCAAGTGTGGATTTCGGAGAAATCTTCGGCACGGGGGATAAAAACATATAAATTGTCATACTTGAGAGATTTGGGGGGGACGACAAGAAACTCTTCGGGAACTACGTACGAATTTAAGTTATCCCTTGCCTCAAGCAATCTCCTGGCCACCACCGCCATGGCCCGGGTGTCCAGATCCGTTTCCACCGACGCTTTGGCTGCGGTCCAAACCCGAAGCACCTTGCGTGGGCGCAACAACAACTTTGGAACCAGAGCCGCTTTTTTTATGGCCGCTAAAACCTTCTGTTGCCTGGCCGCACGGGCCAGATCCGTTCCTTCTACCTCATCCTGGCTATTTCTTGAGCGGACAAATTTCAAGGCCGTTTCTCCGGTCATTATTTGCAATCCCTCTTTAAATTCAATAGTTTCGTACCGACAAGCAAATTCCGGGTCCCCACCACACTCATCATTTTCCCGCCCCGCAACGGGAAAGCGCTCGTCGACAAAACTTCTCTCGACAGCAACTTCAATTCCACCCAAGGCGTCAATGATTTTCAAAAAACCGTCAAAATTAATGACCACCCCGTAGTGCACCGGATTGCCGACAACTTCCTCGATGCTCGATTTGGCCAGAATAATACCTCCACCAGCTTTTTTCTGGTTACCCCAGTAATAGGCGCTGTTTAGCTTGGCACGCAGATCAGCCATCCAAATGTCCCTAGGTAAGGAAACCAAGGTAACTGAAGGTTGTTCGTTTGAAATTGAAGCAAAAATAATCGTGTCGGTCAAGTCCGGTGCATCGTGGCCCCCACCGCCTTTGCCTAAAACGGCAATGTTGGTCCAACCTTCAAAACTCTCAATCCTGCCCTCGGGGACAAAGATGAAAGTTTTGGCAAACAACCAGTACTGGGCCAGGGTTGTATTTTTCAACGCAAGCCCAAAAAGAAAAATCACCAGCGCTGCCCCGGTCAGGACAAGAGCAGCAACGGTTAGTCGAGCCGCCCAGATATTTTTCAGAAAACGCCTTTTTAATTTGGAGAAGATCTTTGCCTTTTTAGTCATGCTAGAATTAGTCTGATCTGTCTCACTCATGACTACTATTCTAGACTCTCTTAACCCTGCTCAACAAGAAGCTGTTACTTATGAAGGCAGCCCCTTGCTGGTTTTGGCCGGTGCTGGAAGCGGCAAAACACGAGTTTTGACCTACAGGGTGGCCTGGTTTATCCAAAACTCGGTTTCCCCCTCAAATATTTTGTTACTAACTTTCACCAATAAAGCCGCCGGGGAAATGAGGCAACGGGTGGAGACGCTCACCGGCAAGACTCCGGGTTTTGCCGGAACTTTCCACTCGTTTTGCGCCCGGGTCCTGCGCATCGACGGCAAAAACATCGGTGTCGCTGACAATTTTTTGATCTTTGACGCACAGGATCAGAAAGAGGCCCTACGAGAGGTCGTCACCAATCTTGGTTTGAGTGAAGATTCATACAAACCGTCTTCGGTTGCCTCCGTCATCTCTGAAGCCAAAAACCAGATGTTGTCCCCTTTGCAGTATGCCGAGATCGCAAGAGGCGACTGGCAGGAAAAAATATTCTCACTTTACCAGTCTTACGAAAAAATGCTAATGGACATCGGCGCGCTTGACTTTGACGACCTTTTGCTTAAAACCGTAAAGCTTTTTAACCAACACCCCCAAGTACTTGAGAAATGGCAAAAAAAACTGACTCACGTTCTGGTTGACGAATGGCAAGACACCAACAAAATTCAGTATCAGATGGTACGGCAGATTGTTGGTGAGAACGAAAACTTAACCGCTGTCGGGGATGCGAGTCAATCAATTTACTCATGGAGAGGAGCAGATTACCGAAATATTAATTACCTAATGCGGGATTACAAAAATCTCAAGGTTATCAATCTTGAGCAGAACTATCGGTCGACCCAAAACATCTTGTCCGCTGCAAACATAATCATTTCTCAAAACAAGTCTCATCCCGTTCTTTCTCTCTGGACCAAAAACGCCACCGGAGAAAAAATCAAAATCTATCAGGCCAAAAGTGGTCTTGATGAAGCTTCCCTTGTGACTAACGAGATTAACAATTTAACCATGAAACAATTTAACAATTTTGATATTGCCGTCCTCTACCGCACCAATGCCCAAAGCCGTGTCTTGGAGGAAGCCTTCCTACACGCCGGCATTCCCTACACCTTGGTCGGGGGAGTCAAGTTTTACGAGAGAGCGGAGATAAAAGACGTCCTTTCATACTTAAGGCTTTTGGTAAACCCCAAAGACACTATTGCCCACAAAAGAGTCCTCAAGTTGGGTAAGGGAAGGTTACAAAAGTTTGAAAATTGGAAATTGGAAATTGGAAATTGCGAAGCATATACCACTCTTGACCTTCTGGACTCCACACTAGCCAAAACCGGATACCTGGAAAAGTACGCTCGCGACTCTGAAGAAAATCTGGCCAGGCTTGAAAACATTAAGGAATTAAGAAGCGTCGCAGCCGAATTTCCAAATATCCATGAATTTTTGGAAAACGTAGCCCTAGTGCAGAATGAGCAAATCAACCAACCCGTAACGCGTAACGCGCAACCGAATAACTCTATAACACTGATGACTTTGCACGCTGCCAAAGGGTTGGAGTTTCCGATAGTGTTTATTGTTGGTATGGAGGAGGGGCTTTTCCCACACTCCCGGAGTCTTTGGGAAACCGATCAATTGGAAGAAGAGCGGCGACTGGCATACGTAGGCATGACCCGGGCAAAGGAAGTTTTGTACTTAACCTATGCTGCCCGCAGACTATATTTCGGTCAAAAAGCCAGCAATCCGCCCAGCCGCTTTATTGTTGATATCCCAGAGAACTTAATAGAAAATATAGAAAACGCATGGATTTAGGCAAAGTTGCTACTCATCCTCTACAAACCACTGCTTGGGCAGACTTCCGCCGCGAGTGGGGGAATGAGGTTTTCGACACCAAATATGGAATTATTGTCGTTAATCGGCTTCTACCCACTGGTCTGGGTCTGGGGACTTTCATCCGCGGGCCCAAACCCACAAAACAAATGCTTGAGGAGTTGGCAAAGTTGGGCAAAAAAGAAAAATTAATTTTTATTAAGTTAGAACCTAATGTTTTAAAAAATAACGCCGATGTTAACCTTTTACACAAGGCGGGCGCCGTCCCTGGCAAAACCCTCTTCACCCCCACCAGTTTTTGGATTGACTTAACCAAATCTGAAGATGAATTAATGAAAAGTTTTACCAGTAAAACCCGCTACAACGTCAGGTATGCTCGGCGCAAAGGGGTCGAGGTTGTCGAAGATAACTCTGATGCGGCTTTTGAAAAATACCTTGGTCTCACCCGCGAAACCGTCGCCCGTCAGGGCTTTTACGCTCATAGTGAGCGCTATCACCACCTAATGTGGAAGCATTTAAGAAAAGCTGGCATCGCCCACCTCTTAGTGACCAGGCATAACAAAGAAACTCTTACTGCCTGGATTATCTTTCATCACGGAGACTTTATCTATTATCCTTACGGGGCCTGGTCAGGGAGCCATCAAAATCTCCAGCCCAACAGTTTGATGATGTGGGAGGCTATAAAACTGGGTAAAAAACTCGGGGCCAAAACCTTTGATCTCTGGGGCAGAGAGGAGGGGAAGGGGTTCACCAAGTTTAAGGAAGGCTATAGCCCACAAGTCGTTGAATTTCTGGGAACTTGGGATTTGGTCATAAATAAACCTTTGTATTATTTGTATCGAATGGGGGAATCTCTCCGCTGGCCAATCCTACACCTCAAAGCAAAATTTATAAAACCAACTTTCTAATGGATATCAGGCAGTCTTCAAACTATGCCAAGTATATGCGGCGGCAGGGGTGGAAAGTGGAAAAAATTAACGGCGTTTATTGTTACCTTAAGAAATTCCCAATTATTGGGTATTTTTGTAAGATCCAGAGGCCGGGCACGACATTGGGCGAAAGGGATATTAAGCTATTAAGAAAAAAATACAGAATCTTTCAAATTGTAGTGGAGCCGAGTGACGAGAAGCAGGGGACAAGGTTAAAAGATCTTGGCTTTAAATTAACAAAATCACCATACTTGCCAAGCAAAACCCTCATTTTAGATTTAAAAAAACCAAAAAATATTTTATTTAAAAACTTAAGCAAAGACGCGCGGTATTCCATTAACAAAACAAAAGCTCTCCCACTTTTCACAGGCCATGATTTGCAGAGTTTTCACGAAAGTTGGGGGAAAGCTGTCAAACTAGCTCATCATGTGCCAAAGTTATCCACACTTCAAGCCCTGAGCCAATCCTTTACCCATAGTGCTCTATTCCTTGCGTCGCACAATAAAATAAATGATGTAAATTTTACCTCAGGTGCGCTCTTTCTTCACTCGGGTGATTTTGTCTACTACTGGCAAGCCTTTACCTCCCCCGCCGGCAGGGCAGGG
Source organism: Candidatus Woesebacteria bacterium RIFCSPHIGHO2_01_FULL_44_10 (assembly GCA_001792465.1). Taxonomy (GTDB): domain Bacteria; phylum Patescibacteriota; class Microgenomatia; order UBA8517; family UBA8517; genus 2-01-FULL-44-10. Next base: position 10,894 of record MGGO01000029.1, on the reverse strand, counting down.
CTCGCCCAATATAAAATCTTGTGGCAGGCAATACTATGGGCGAAATCAAAAGGTGCACGTTTTTTTGATTTTGAGGGCATCTATGACCCCCGCTTCCCCCAAAAATCCTGGCTCGGTTTCACAGTTTTTAAAAAGAAATTCGGCGGAGTTGAAAAATCCTATCCCGGAGCTTACACAAAGATTTATTTTCCGAGAAATTTTAAAATCTAAGCAATCTATCAAGTAACTTGTAAACTTCTCTGCGATGACCTATCAAAAAAACAACTTTCCGGTCCGTGAAGCTTTTGTAGACAATTCTGTAATTACCTACTCTGATCTTATAAACTTTTTTATATCCTGTGAGCTGCTCAACTTGTATTTCTGTTGGGTTCCCAAGCTGCCTGATTTTTCGACCGACAATGACCTGAAAAGTCTTGGGCAGTCTTTTGAGTTGCTTCTCGGCCCTTGGATCAATAATCACCCTCATATTCCCAGCTCAGCTGCCACTTCCTCAAAATCACGCCCCTTGCCAAAATCCGTTTCCTCTAAGGCTTTCCGGTCAATATAATCTTCCACAAAAGTAATTATTTTTTCAAACAAATCTTTACCAACCACATAAGCCTGGGTTTTGCTCCTTTTTTGAATCGCCACCGGATAATCTTTAGAGGCCGCGATCACCTTGGCGGGGCTGGTTTTTAAATCAGATATCGAAACATTGGTCACAAGTGAATGATATCATAAACTGGTCTTCCGTCAAGACCTGTTTACCGGGTAGGTCCATAACAAGTTGAAAACCCTCCTCAAATGCTTTTAAAAGTCAAATTTTAAAGTTATAATTAGCCGGTGAATAAAAGGGTAATAATTCAAAAAACCGCCAAACATGTAAAAGAAAGGCTCCTTGGCGAAGGTTCGGGTCATGACTGGTGGCACATTCTCAGAGTTTGGAATAATGCCAGAACTATCGGCAAAAAAGAGAGAGCTGATCTTTTTGTTGTCGAACTTGCCGCTCTTCTTCATGATATTGCTGACTGGAAATTCCACGGCGGCGATGAAACCGTCGGTGCAAACCTGGCAAAAGAGTGGCTCAAAAGCTTAAACGTCGATTCAGGTATCGTTAATCACGTCTCGGATATTATCGCTACAAGCTCGTTCAAAGGTGCTGGGGTAAAAACCAAAATGAAAACTCTCGAAGGAAAAGCCCTCCAAGATGCCGACAGACTTGACGCCATCGGCGCAATCGGAATTGGCCGAACTTTTGCATACGGCGGATTTAATAAAAGGGAAATGTACAATCCAGAAACAAAAATCCAAATGGCGAAAAGTTTCGAGGAATACAAAAAGGCTGGACAGACTACAATTAACCATTTTTATGAGAAACTTCTTCTATTAAAGGGTCTAATGAACACCAAAGCCGGAAAGAAAATCGCTCAGGGACGACACAAATATATGGAGAGTTTTCTCAAGCAGTTTTTTGCCGAATGGGACGGGAAAAAATAAGAAAGATATAACAATGGCAACAGACTTTAAGCTAAACGCATTACTAAGCTTACCTAAAAACTTCAACGAAAAACTTGAAGTTGGCAAAACTTACACCATCCAAAAACCGGATTTTAGGATCATGCCTTTCAATATCCCTATGGAACTTTCAACCCACGATCACCAATATTTGGCCAAGGTTAAAGTCAAAGAACTAAAAATAACCACCGACGGAACACAAGTTGCCTTTGAAGTTCTAAAAATTTTTTCTCCTGAAGAAGCCAAAGTTTATACTGATAACTTTATCTGATTACTCCGTACTACAAAATATTTTGTTGCCGTAAGCATTACAAAATCAGTTTGATTGTTGAAGCCAGAACCATGACCACAAAAAGTTTTTTAACCCAAGTATCACCTTTTTTAATTCCATAACTTGCACCAAGATACGAACCCAACGACATTCCAATTATCAAAAAGGCTCCATAAAACCAATCAATTATTCCGTGAGTCCCGTAAATAAAAACTGCCATAACTGCAATGCCGGTGGCCAAGAGCTGTTGCGTTCCTGCGCTTTCAATTAATGTTTTTCCAAAGATAAGGATCAGTATGTAAGAAGAAAAAATGGCAAACCCGCCACCAAAAAAAGCGCCCCAGAAACCAACAAATAAAAATGAGAGATAACCAAAAATTTTTAACGCTGGGCGATTCAGCTCCTTTTTCTCGAGTCCTGACTTTCTGTCCAAGAGCACAACACCTAAAACTGCCAAAATAAGTACACCAACAATCTTTTCTAAAATTTGATTGGGAATCGTTAAAAGACTGTTGGCCCCAAAATAAGCGCCGATTATAGATAGAATCGCAATCGGGATAGCAACTTTGTAGTCAACCTCCCCGCTTTTATGAAACCTAAACAGACCGGTCCCGCTCATCCCCAAAGAACCAAACTTATTGGTGGCGATAGCAATTTGAGGAGGAAATCCCAGAAAAATTAGCGCCGGGATGGAAACTAGTCCTCCTCCACCAGTGTTAATTCCCAGAAATGAGGCAATCAGTCCAACAATAAAAACAAGCAAGAATCTTAAAATCTCTGGCATATTTTAGTCTACACCACAAAATATCTTATATTCACAATTCTGGCAGAAGAAGTGGTTGGAGCAGGTGAAGTCGGATTTTTCGATTTCGGCGCGGATGGCTAAGATTTCGCCCTTGGCCGCTTTCAGTTGTTCAGCCGAACGGATGGTTGAGATTTTAGTTGCCGTATCAAAATAATAAAGCGTTAATTTGACCTCCTGTGGTTTAACTCCAAATGGTTTCTCGGCAATTGACGTTGCCGCCAGCGCATAAAATGTCAGTTGCAAGTCGTGATCCACTTCTTTTTGGGTTGGCACGTTAGCCCCGGTTTTGTAATCAATAATTTCAATTTTGCCTCCCCGCAATCTATCTATCCTGTCAATCCGGCCACCGACTTTCAAGCCCTGGCCAACCGGAACGGTGAAGCTTTGTTCCAGAGCCATTGGCAATCTTTTGGCGTCAAACTCACTTTTCAAAAATTCAGCCAAATATCCTTCCCCATGAGCAAGCATTTTCTGCTCATGAGATTTTGATTTATAACCCTCATTAAGCCAATTTCTTTGCAGGCATTTAAGCAACAAATTTCTGGTTGGCTTCTTACCGACTTTAACTAATTCATAAAATTCTTTGAGAGCCCCGTGCAGCGAAGTTCCAAAACTCATGGCAGCTGAGGGCGGTGTAGGGATATTGAGCAAATACCGCAGTTTGTAGTGCAAAGGGCAAGTTTTAAAAGTTTCAATTTGAGAATAACTTAGATAATCGACGTGTAAATGTTTGTCCGTTTGCGAGTTACGCGTTGCGGGTTGTTGTTTGTAATCCAAAAAGCTCCGCTTACTACTTGATACTTGATACTTAATACTAGTAGCTTCGCCGCCAAGTGCTTCCGAAATAAACGGCGACAATCTTTTTTCGCGCTTCCCTTCCCCATAATAATCGGCCGCCGTGAAATATAATTTCTTTTTAGCCCGGGTCATACCGACGTAAAAAAGGCGGCGTTCCTCCTGGAGATGATAATCCTCCTCCGGCAGAGTTTCTTTGATTAATGCTTCCGGAATTGGGATCTGCTCAGACCTCTCAATTGTCGGAAAGCGCTGGCCTACCAAATTAACCAAAAAAACAACTGGAAATTCAAGGCCCTTGGCACTGTGGACGGTTAAAATGTTAACGGCGTTAATATCACTCCAGTCAATGTCGGCTGCCAGTGGCGACTCTCCAACTTCGCTTGCAAGCTCGAGCCAATCAACAACCGCCGGTACAGTTGCGTCTTCGTTATCAACTTCATGGGTTTTGAGTTTGTCAAAAAACTTGGCGATATTGGCCGCCCGCTTTTCGGCCTGGATGTCTTTGGCATCAATTAAGTTTTGAATGAGCCCCGTACTTTCCAAAAATAAATAAAGCAGCTGCCCGGCAGTCTCTCGTCGGACTAGCTTGAGATGTTTTTTAATTAACTCAATTAACTTAATTAACTTTTTATCTTCCTTTTCGCCTTCTAAAATCTCAAATAAACTTTGATTCCTTTTTCGCGCTTGGCTGGCCCAGCGAACCAAATCACGGGCCGGAATGTCAAAATAGTCAATTGATAAAAGTCTGTATAAAGCAACCGAGTCGTCTGGGTCATAAAGAACTTTAAGATAAGCGATTAGATCTAGAATCTCAGACTGTTTAAATAGCCTCCCCGGTCCTAGAAATTGATACGGAATGCCGTGGCGGCCTAAAGCGCGAACAAAGGGCTCGGCGTGACTATTCGCCCGCACTAATATGGCAACATTTTGCCAATCAACTTTCAATTTTGTGATCTCTCGAGCCACCGCTTCAGCCTCATTCTCGACTCGATCGGTGTGAAAAAACTTAATTGATTCGCCTTTTTCCTTAGACTTAGACTGCAACCTTTTATCTATTTCCTCTTTTACCTCCAGTCTGTCCGGATTGTTCATTTGAATTAAGTCATAGGCCCGATTCAAAATTTCCTGAGTCGAGCGATAGTTTTTGGTAAGGGTGACAATTTTGGTCTTGGGATATGTTTTTCTGAAATCTAAAACATTAGAAACCGCCGCCCCACGCCACTTGTAAATTGATTGATCATCGTCACAAACGGCCGAGATATTGGCATTTTTTCCAGCCAGGAGCTTCACCAATTCGTTCTGAGCAATATTGGTATCCTGAAACTCATCCACCAAAATATATTTAAATTGCTTCTGGTAACCGGTAAGAATATTGGGTCGGTCGCGAAAAAGTTTGAGAGTTTTGGTTATCAAATCTCCGTAATCCATCTTCCCTGCTTTAGTCTTTAGCTCGTCGTATTTCTGGTATGCTTTGGCCAACTCCAGGGTCTTTTTCATTTCCAGCTTCTCAGTTTTAAGCTTTTTTGCGTAAGTTAAATAATCCTGTGGACTTATGTCTTCATCTTGAAGACGTGAAAAATGCTCAACCATTCCTCCCACAAATTTAGTTGGGTTACCCAAAGGGCGAAAATAATCCAGGTCAAACTGAAAAAGGCTATTTCTTACAAATTGGATTGTCTGGGCCTGGCTCATCAAATGAAATCTGGGATCAAGACCAATGTGCAAAGCTTCAGCTCGCAAAACCCGATCACAAAAACTGTGGAAGGTCATTATCCACATGCTTGTGTAGCCCAGGGGCATGGCCACATCCACCCGCTCTTCCATCTCCAATGCAGCCTTGTTGGTAAAAGTCAGAGCCAGAATCTCGCTTGGTTTTGCTAAACCAGAAGTAATTAAATGTTTTATCCTCTCGGTAATTACAGTCGTCTTTCCCGTCCCCGCTCCGGCGATAATTAAAAGCGGCCCTTCTCCCCACCCCACCGCTTCCTTTTGTTGTTTGTTCAAGCGAACTGAAGTGTTTACCCCCATGCGGGAAGATTATATCATCCCTCAATTTTTTTAGGGCCCTCTTTTACTCCCTCTCCCAGCTCTCTGGTAGAGGAGATTTTTTGGCCCAGGTTGGTGAAAGAGGTAAAAACTTCACTCATTTTGTTGTAAGCCCTGCCAACGTGGCTTTGAAGGGTAGTCAGGTTATCTTCAAGCTTGGCGTAATCTTTTTGAATTGCGCGCAAAAGCACGAATACTTTTCTGGCTTTGGCCTCAATTTTTTGACCTTCAAAAGACAGCAGAATGGTTTGTAGGTGAGCATACAAAGTTGTGGGTGAAACGGGATAAACCCGGGCCCTCTGTGCCAGACTCAAAAGTTGCGGTTCGTTGACGACTTCGTAGTAAACCGACTCGCTTGGGATATACATCAGGGCAAAGTCCATCGTCCCCTCCTCCGGTAAAATGTATTTTTTGCTGATATCTTCAATGTGCTTTTTGATGTCCCGGATAAATTGTTTTTTGTGTTCATTTTGTTCAGCTTTGCTTTCCGCTTTATTCATTTTCTGAAAATTTTCCATGGGAAACTTGGAGTCAATCGGTAGAATTCCGGCCGCCGTGGTAATGGCTGCGTCAACTTTCTCACCGGATTTGAAGGAATACTGGAGGTGAAAAGAACTTTTGGGAAACATCTGTTCAATAAGATCTTTTAAAACTTGCTCACCAATGTTTCCCCGCAGTTTGGGGCTGGCTAAAAACTGTTGGAGCTCTTTCATGCCCCGGCCAATCTCTGAGAATTCCCCGATATTTTTCTGAACTTCCCCAATAACCCTTGCGGCCCGGTCTAGCCGTTCATTCATGGTCTTGGTTTGACCTTCCATTCTTTGGTTCGTGCTCTTCAGCCATTCGACAATGTCGTCGGAAGGCCTTTGGGATTTGATCAATAAACCCAGAACCACAAAGCCGCCAATTAAAACTATCAAGATGACTACCGGATCCATGCTATCCTAGTATAGTGAAGGACAAGCGCCTGCGCCAGATCAAATCAAGGAAAAATTTTTTACCAACTTTACTGATATCTTTTGGTCTTTGGCTTCTTTTGGGAGTGATAATTTATTTTGTCGACCCGGATATTTCCTGGGCTAAACCGGCTTTTTTTGTGACTTTTTTTACCGCTCTTTTTTTAACTTTCTCCCTACTTGCAGCCAATACCCGCCGCGGATTTACAATTGCCGTGGTAGTTACTTTGTTTGCAACTTTAAGACTCTTGGGAGTAGGAAATGTTCTCAATCTTTTTTTATTAGCCGGGGTTGCAATTGCCTCTGAAATCTACTTTAATCTAACAAAGTAAGATGCGCGTCTCCCAAAACTCACTTAACCCCTCTTTAAAAAACCAAATTATTAAAACTTTCGCGCAAACTATTAGTGATTTTAAAAATATCAGTCAGATCAAAACCTTTCTTGATGATTTTTTTACACCGGCGGAAATTGAAACCTATGCCAAACGCCTGGCGATTGCTTATTGGCTTAAAAAAGGCCGCAGTTATGAAAATATTAAAGGAAATTTGAAAGTCAGCAGCGCAACGATTGCCGAAGTCAAACAAACGATGGATCGGCCTGGGTTTGAACAGGCCATCAAAGCCATCGAGGCTGAAGAATGGGCCAGTGTCTGGACCCAAAAAATCCAGAAGTTTGCAAGACTTGACAGAAAGTAGTTCCTATGTTTAAATTCGCATAATTATGGGGGTAGAACAATCCACTGAAGGTCTTCTCACAAAAGCGAGGGGAAATCCAAATCTCATAGATCTTGTCGAGGCTCTCCTACAATCTCCAATGGTTGGGCCTCTACCCAGATATGGGACTTATAAAGGGAACTTTGAAGCAGAAATTCCGCACATCTTGAGATCATCAACTACAGAGCATGTAGATATCGTAAAAGAACCGACAAAAACAGGTGACAGAGTGCTTGTCTGGACAGCAGTCGAATGGCCAGAATATGAGCCACCTTTCGACATGTAAGCGGTAAGGTTAGCTTCAGTTTGAAATTTCATCCCCTTACTGATAAACTACAGGCAATGACAACTAAAACCTCCGGCATGATGCAGCTTGCCGTCTGACGCGGAGGTTGAAGTTGTGGAAGAAACAAACCTCCGCAAAGGAGGTTTTTTAATTTGCATAAGAGTTATAATTTACTAACATGGCAAAAAAGAAATTCTACGTCACCGCGGCAATTCCGTACGTTAATGCGCCCCCACATATCGGGCACGCATTGGAGTTTGTGCAAACAAACACTATTGCTCGTTATCATAAACTGCTTGGCGAGGACGTGCTTTCTCTGTCTGGTGGAGACGAAAACGCTCTAAAAAACGTTCAGGCTGCAGAAAAAGCGGGTGAACCAGTAAAAGAGTTTGTTGATAAAAATACAGAGCTTTTTCGCCAACTGGCAATCAAATTAAATGCTGAATTTGACGTTTGGCAAAAGGGCAGTGATACTAAGCTACACTTCCTTTCCTCACAAAAGCTCTGGCAACTTTGCCAAAAGGATATCTACGAAAAGGATTATGAAGGACTTTATTGCGTTGGTTGCGAAACATTTTATACTCCCGACGAATTAGACGAAAATGGTGAGTGCTTCGAACATCCGGGGAAAAAACTCGACAAAGTCTCGGAAAAGAATTATTTTTTTGCGCTTTCAAAATACCAAGAAAAACTAACAGAAATCTACGAAAACGGCAAAATTGAAATTTGTCCTGAGCACAGGAAAAACGAGGTATTGGCATTTATAAAACAAGGGCTTCAGGATATTTCTATATCTCGCTCAAATGAGCGGGCTAAAAATTGGGGTGTGCCAGTTCCGAATGATACTAGCCAGCGTCTTTACGTCTGGTTTGACGCCCTCAACATTTATCAGTCTGGAATTGGCTTTGGTTGGGATGATAAAACTTATCAAAAATGGTGGCCCGCCGACTTGCACGTCATTGGCAAAGGGATAATACGCTTCCACGCCGTTTATTGGCCCGCATTCTTACTCTCAGCAGGGCTCGAGCTTCCCAAGGCCATTTTTGTTCACGACTACTTCACAGTTAACGGTCAAAAGATGTCTAAAACTGTGGGTAACGTAATTGATCCGGTTAAGTTGATTGACAAGTATGGAGCCGATCCTTTACGTTATTACTTCTTAGCTAAATTTAATCCTTTTGCAGACGGAGATTTTTCCGAGGGAAAATTTGTCGAAACCTACAACGCTGATCTTGCCAATGGGTTGGGGAATTTAGTAGCCCGAGTTGCCAAGTTGTGCGAAACGAGTGGTTTTGAATTCAAAGAAACCGCGCCTTCGCTGGACAAAAAGGTTCAAAGCCACCTTGACGAGTTTAGATTCGATAAAGCTTTGAAAATTATTTGGCACCAGATCAGCGACCTAGACAAGACAATCAACGATGACGAACCTTGGAGCATACAGGGTCCGTCCTTGTACGCCATCTTAAAAAGATATGTAAAGGAAATAAGGAGCATTGCTTATAATCTACGACCTTTCTTGCCCCAAACTGCCCAAAAAATTGAAAAACAGTTTCAAGGGCCTAAAATAGAACTAGGGAAACCGTTGTTTCCTCGTCTATGAGAAAATTCTTGCTCCGGCATGAGAAAAAGGTTTTGCGCCTGCTGGAAATTTTCCCCGGTTTTGTTTCCTGGAACTTGATCCTCCTCCCCTATTGGGGTATTTTTGTTATTCCCAATGCCGTCGCTTACTTTGTTCTTATTTTTAATATTTACTGGTTCTATCAATCTTTGATTATCGCCTTCACTTCCGTTCTCAGTCATTTCCGAATCCAAGCTTCAGTTGCGTACGACTGGCTGGCGGACGTCAAAACGTTCCCTGACTGGGAAAAAGTCCATCATATTGTACTCGTCCCAACTTATAAGGAACCCCTGCATATTTTAGAACGAACCCTCAAGGCTTTGGCGAGTCAGACTCTACCCACGGCGCAAATGACAATCGTTCTTGGATTTGAAGACAGAGAGGACCCTCAAGAAAGAGAGAGAAAACAAAAAATTCTAGCTGACAAATACCAAAAACGATTTGCTAATCTTGTCTTCACCAACCACAAATTAAGTGCCGGAGAAACTGTTGGGAAGCACTCCAATCAACGCTACGCTGCCATGGAGGTCAAAAAAAGATTTATTGATACCGGCAAAATTGACATGAATTACACGACAGTAACAAGTTGTGATGCGGACCACGTTTTTCACTCCCAACATTTTGCTGCTTTAACTTTTAAGTTTTTGGATAACCCGAACCGTTTCAAACGCTTCTGGCAGCCAGCTGTCATGTTTTACAACAATATCTGGGAACTGCCCGCCCTCACCCGTGTGCCGGTAACCTTTATGACTATTTGGAATTTATCCCAACTCCCAAGACGCGATCGATTAATCAACGGCCAAAACTATTCGCTTTCTTTCAAACTACTCCATGAGGCAGGTTATTGGGATCCAGACAAGATTCCAGAAGATTGGGGCATATTTTTTAAATCTTTGTTTAAAACAGGTGGAAAAATTGAAGTTGAACCGCTTTACATTCCCCTTCTCGCTGACGCGGCACAGTCAACCACCATCTTCAAAACCCTTAAAAGTACTTATAATCAAATCAAGCGCTGGGCTTGGGGGGCCAGCGATACTCCTTGGATCGTATTTAATTATTTAACTACCAAGGGAGTGCCCTTTTGGGACAAAACTACGCGGTTAACAACTTTCTTGTGGGCCCATCTCTTGTGGCCGGTCAACTGGTTTATTATCACCATTGGATTAACTCTACCTACGATCATCAACCCTGCTTTCGGTCGCACGGCTCTGGGCTACACCGTACCCAAACTCTCATCTTTTATTCTCACTGTCGCTCTGCTTTTCTTGATCGTGATGATAGTTATTGACAATATCTACAAACCAAAAAGACCCGAGGGTTTCCCCCGCTGGCGGGCGTTACTCATCCCCTTGGAATTTGTTCTCATGCCAATCTCGGGATTTTTCTTTGGAGCACTCCCCGGCATCGACGCCCACACCAGACTCATGCTGGGGAAATATATTGAGTACAAAGTGACGGAAAAGGTCTAATTTTGCTACACTGAAAGAGTGTTAACTGTCCTTACTGAAAGCCTTTGGGGAGATGAGGGTTTTAGCGCCATCCTTTCCATGAAATCGATTCCCGAGATCATTAAAATCTCGGCTGCCGACACCTACCCACCGCTTTATAACATCACCGAACACTTGGTTTTTAAGTTTTTTGGCACTGGTGAAGTCGCCATCCGTGGGTTGTCTTTTTTTTACTATCTTGTTGCAGTTTTGTTCACTTTCCTTATTGGTAGCTATCTTTTTAACAAAAAAACCGGTTTTCTGGCAGCGGTGCTCACTTTCTTTAATCCCTTTTTTATGATTTACGCCTTTGAGGGCCGGATGTATTCAATTCTTGCCGCGGGGGTTACTGCCTCAATGTACTTTTTTATTAGGAAAGCCTGGATCCCTTATATTATCGCCACTGCTTTTGCCATGTA
>MGGO01000028.1:36245-43001 GCA_001792465.1 Candidatus Woesebacteria bacterium RIFCSPHIGHO2_01_FULL_44_10 | reverse complement strand
TTCTCCTCCCAGCCCTAACTAAAACCACCGCGTGTTCGGCCAAATCGTGCCCCTCCCCCGGAATGTAGGCCGTCACTTCCTGTTTATTTGACAGCCGTACCCTAGCCACTTTCCTGAGGGCCGAGTTTGGCTTGGAAGGAGTCATGGTTCTGACGGCCAAGACAACCCCACGCTTAAAAGGTGAAGGTTCTTCTTTAAACTTTCTGTCCTTAGCGTTATACCACCTTTTTAAAGCACCTGTTCTGGTCTTTTTGGTGGCCTTTTTTCTTGGCTTTTTAATTAGTTGGTGTGCTGTCGGCATAAACTGGAATCAAGCGCCCTATTATAACATTCTCTTTGAGACCCAGGAGCCTGTCTTCTTTGCCCATCAGAGAAGCTTCGGTCAAGACATTTGTAGTCTGCTCAAAGCTGGCTGCGGAAAGCCAGGATTCGGTGTACAAAGACCTCTTGGTTATACCCAAGATTATCTGTCGGGCCGAGGCCGGTTCACCGCCCGCCGCCAAAACTTTCTCGTTCTCCTCTTCAAAGCGCGCCTTCTCGACCAATTCTTCAGGCAAAAGTGAGGTGTCTCCGGCGGTAATAATTCTTACCTCATCGCTCATTTTTTTGACTATCACTTCAAAGTGGCGGTCATTTATAGGAATTCCCTGAGATTCATAAACGGCCTGCAACTGATCAACGAGATACATCTGGGCTTCCCTCAACCCCCTGGTTACCAAAACCTCTTTTATGTCCAAAAACCCGCTTGCCAACTGGGTCCCGGCGTCAATAAGCTGGCCTTTTGAAACCAAAACTTTAGACGTTTTCGGAACCAAATACTCCATCTCCTCTTTTGGTTTGGTCTGACTGTTGGTAATGTTGACCAACCAACCCTCCGGGGTATCTTTCACGGATACTCTCCCGGGAATCTCAGAGATTGGGGAAAGACTCTTGGGAGTTCTGGATTCAAACAGCTCCTCAACGCGAGGTAAACCTTGGGTCACGTCTACCCCGACTACACCTCCGGTGTGTTTGGTCCGAAGCGTCAGCTGGGTACCCGGCTCCCCAATCGACTGGGCGGCAATAACCCCAATTGGCGTTCCCAACTCCACCATTTTTTTGGATGACAGATCCCATCCATAACACTTGACACAGGTCCCGTACCTGGTTGAACACGTCAGAGGTGACCTTATAATTACTTCACTAACGTCAGCACTTTCAATCTCTGCTGCCTTAACCTCATCAATGAATTCATCCTTCCCAAGGATTTTCTTACCTCTTTTGGTAAGTATATCCTGGGCTGCGAATCGGCCAAAGATGCGTTTTACAAAAGAGGTACCCCTTAAGTTGCGATATATTACCAAGCCTTCGTTTGTACCACAATCTTCCTCTCTGATCATCAAGTCGTGGGCAACGTCAACAAGTCTCCTGGTTAAGTAGCCCGCGTCAGCTGTTTTCAATGCAGTGTCGGTCAGACCTTTTCTTGATCCCCGGTCAGAAGTAACGTATTCAAACACCGATAGTCCCTCTCTGAAATTACTTTTAACCGGAAGTTCAACAATGTTACCCAGAGGATCAACGACCAGCCCCCGCATCCCAGCCAGTTGTTTTATTTGATCGCGGCTGGTTCTGCCAACTTTCGCTTCAATTACAGTCCTGATTGAACCATTGGGGTCTATTTTCTCCCAAGTTTTGTCTGCTATCTCCTCAGTGGCTTCAATCCAAACCTCTTGGGTTAATCTTCTTTTCTCTTCAGCGGTAATCAAACCCTGGTTAAAGTTGGCTTCAATCTCGGCAACCCGTCCGTCCGCCTCCTTTATCAACTCCTGCTTTTCCGGCGCTATCTCAGCGTCGGTTATACCAAACGAAAAGCCTGAAATTGTCCCACCCATGAAGCCAAGGTCTTTAATGTCGTCAATTAGTCTCACGACTTCTTCTCTGGGAGAGCTTACAAACGCTCTGGCTGTTACATCCTTGATTATCGAGGAGTTCACGTTTTGATTAATAAACTCAAAACCTTCGGGCAGCACCTGGTTAAACATAATTCTTCCGGCAGTCGTTTCGATCAGATTGCCGGCAATTCTCACGGTAATGGTTTGCCTTAAATCGATAACCCCAATTTGGTAGGCCGTCATTGCCTCGCTAACGTCAGCAAAGACGCTTGTGTGGGGTTTTATTCTTGTGTCTTGGCTGGTTAGGTAATAAACACCCAAGGCCATTTCTTTGGTCGCGGGGGTGGCAATCGGCGAGCCGTCGGCAACACGCAGCAAATTCTTGTCGGCAAGCATGATGTCTATCGACTCCCTGATCGCTTCTTTACCTAAAGGAACGTGGACGGCCATTTGGTCACCGTCAAAATCGGCGTTAAAGCTTGAACAAACCGCGGGGTGAATCCGAATGGCGCTACCCTCAATCAAAACCGGGAAAAATGCCTGAATGCCAAGTTTGTGCAGCGTCGGCGCGCGGTTTAATAGTACCGGATGGTTAACCGTTACTTCTTCTAAAATGTCAAAAACTTCTGCGGGTCGCCTATCCAGCATGTTTTTGGCCGATTTAACGTTTGGAGCCAGCCCACGAATAATCATCTCCCGCAGGACAAAGGGTTTGAACATCTCCAAGGCCATTTCTTTGGGCAAACCACATTGGATCAAAGACAGTTCGGGGCCAACGATAATGACCGATCTACCAGAATAGTCCACCCGCTTACCCAGCAAATTCTGCCTAAATCGGCCTTGCTTACCTTTGAGCATATCCGAAAGGCTCCTTAGAGGCTGCCTGCCCCTGCCCCTTCTGGTTGCTTTCTTTTGGGACGCGTCAATTAAGGAATCAACCGACTCCTGAAGCATTCTTTTCTCGTTCCTTAGGATTATTTCCGGAGCACCCAGGTCGATCAAATGTTTTAATCGGTTGTTTCTATTAATTACTCTTCTGTAGAGGTCGTTTAAATCGCTGGTTGCAAATCTGCCTCCGGAAAGCTGAACCATGGGTCGTAAATCAGGCGGCAAAACAGGCAGCACTTTAAGAATAACCCAGGTGGGAGCAACCTTGGCGTCGCGCATGCCCTCAACCAATTTCAATCTCTTGGTTAGTTTGACGTACTTGGCGCTCTTTTTCTTGACGACCTCAATTTCTTTTCGCAAGTAACTTGAGAGTTTGGCCAAATCAACTTTCTCAAGAGCGGCCAGAATTGCTTCGGCTCCCATCTTGACCTCGAGGAAACTCGAGGCGCCGTAATAGGAGAGCTCATCGTATTCCTCTTCAGACAAAAACTCGTCAGCCCGGGCTTCTTTTGCCAGCTTTGCGAGCTTATCAAAAAGCTCTTTAGACCGGTCCAGGGTTTCTTTTTCTTCCTTGGCGACAGCGGTTTCTTTTTTCCTTGTATCGAGTTCAATTTCAGAAAGGGCCAGCGCCGCCTGTTCTTTGTCTTTAATCTTGTCTTCTACCTTTGTTTTCTCCTCCTCGGCCTGGGAGCTAATCAATTGCCTTCGCTCATCATAAGTTTGGTTAATCTCCAGCATTCGCTCTTCGCGGGCGGTTTGCAGGATTTTGATGGCTTCTTTTCTTTTGGCCTCGTCAACCGAAAGAATTAAATAGCGGGCAAAATATACCACTTGCTCTACAGCTCTGGGTGCAAGACCCAAAAGCAGTGAAACCTTTGAAGGGGCACCTTTAAAGTACCAAACGTGCAAAACGGGGGCAGCAAGGCTAATGTGGCCCATGCGCTCGCGCCGGACGCGGGACTGGGTAACCTCAACTCCACATTTATCACAAATTACTCCTTTGTACCTAATTCTTTTGTATTTGCCACAGTAACATTCAAAGTCTTTGGTCGGACCAAAAATCCGCTCGTCAAAAAGTCCGTCTTTTTCAGCTTTCAGAGTTCTGTAATTTATGGTTTCCGGCTTGGTGACCTCACCCCTGGACCAAGCTCTGATCTCGTCGGAAGATGCTAGCCTGATTTTTAGGGAACTAAAATCAGACAAAAGTGATAGATCAAGCAGCTTCTGTGCCATTTTCCTCCTCTCCTACTTGGCTCGCTAGTACTGCTCCTTTGGGTTCGATCGACAAGCCCAGAGAGTTTAATTCTCTAACCAAGACTCTAAAGCTTTCGGGAACCGTTGATTCTGGAATGGCTGTCCCTTTAACAATTGATTCAAAGGCCTTAGCTCTACCCAGGATGTCGTCTGACTTTATGGTCAGCATCTCTTGGAGTGTGTGGCTCGCACGGTGGGCTTCAAGTGCCCAGACTTCCATTTCACCCAGTCTCTGCCCACCCATTTGGGCTTTGCCTCCGAGCGGCTGTTGAGTTACCAAGGAATAAGGCCCGGTTGACCTGGCATGAGTCTTGTCCTCAACCATGTGCTTTAACTTCAGGATGTAGCCGATACCCACAACCGTGTCTTCTTTAAAGGCCTCCCCGGTCCTACCGTCGACTAATTTTGCCTTACCGCTTACCGGAAGCCCGGCGGCGGCAAGTTCACTGGCAATGGTTGCTTCCGGGACCTTGTCAAAAACCGGAAGAGCGGCTTTTTCGCCGGTCTTGGCCAGTGCCCAACCCAGATGGGTTTCCAGGAGTTGGCCCAGGTTCATTCTGGCCAGAACGGAAAGCGGGGAGATAATCACGTCAACCGGTGTCCCGTCGGACAGGTAGGGCATATCGGCAACCGGCAGGATCTTAGCGATAACGCCCTTGTTCCCGTGACGGCCGGCGACTTTGTCCCCCACCGTTACTTTTCTCTCCTGGGCAGCCTTGACAATTACCGTTTTGATAACCCCCGGACCCAGCTCGTCACCTTTGTTTTTGTCCAAGATATTGACATCAACCACAATCCCTCTTTCTCCGTGGGGAACCCGCAGGGATGTATCCCGAACTTCACGGGCCTTCTCGCCAAAAATAGCCCGCAGGAGCCGCTCTTCGCTGGTTAACTCCGTTTCCCCTTTAGGAGCGATTTTGCCTACCAGAATGTCATTTGGCCCTACTTCGGCACCGATGACCACAATCCCATCCGCCGAAAGGTTGGCCAGCTCACTTTCCGAAACGTTAGGAATGTCGCTTGTCAGCTCCTCGGGGCCCAACTTTGTCTCAACTACGTCCGCTTGATACTCTTCAATGTGAATCGACGTCAAAAGGTCTTCTTTCACCAGCCTGTCGGAAATCAAAATCGCATCCTCAAAACCGTAACCCTCAAATGAAGCATAGGCCACAACAAGGTTTTGGCCCAAAGCCAGCTCCCCGCCTTGGCAAGCGGGTCCCTCAGCCAGTAAATCACCCACTTTTGCTTTGTCTCCGACTTTCACCACAGCCCTTTGGTTGTAACAAGTCGAGTGCGCAGTCCGCCTAAATTTGGTAAGTTGGTAAACCTCTTGCTCCCCACCTGCAATTTTTAATTCAATTTTGTCGGCGTCAACGTAAGTTACTTCTCCTTTGGACTTGGCCACGGTTACCCTACCCATGGCTGAGGCTATTTCCTCTTCCATCCCGGTTCCTACTACCGGGGCACTGGGATTAACCAAAGGAACTGCCTGACACTGCATGTTGCTTCCCATCAGGGCTCTAATGCCGTCGTCGTGAGCTAAAAATGGAATTAGGGCCGCGGAGGCACCAAAAACCTGCCGGGGTGTCACGTCAATCAGGTCTGTTAGTTCGCTTGGCCCTTCGAGAAATTCGCCTTTATACCTGAAAGCTACCCGTTCTTGGTTTATATAGCCGTATCTATCCTGGTTAACTGCATTGTGAGTAATGCGGTATTCCTCTTCATCGTCCGCGGATAAATAGACCATCTCATTCGTAACTCTCACTCGCGCCTTTCCATCTTTCTTAACTTTTTCAAGCTTTCTGTAGGGCGTTTCGATAAAGCCGTATTTATTGACTTTGGCATAAAGGGCAAGATAAGTCACAAGTCCGATATTTGGGCCTTCCGGAGACCTGACTGGGTCGATTCTGCCGTATTGGCTAGAGTTAACGTCACGGATGGAAAAGCTGGCTCGCTCCCTCGTTATGCCCCCCGGCCCCAAGACCGAAACTCTGCGCAGGTTGTCTATTTCTGAGAGGGGGTTGGTGTCGTCGAGTATTGTTGAAAGTTGGTTGGAGCGGAAGAATTCGTTGATGGCTGCAATCAAGGGTCTTGCATTAATGAGGTTTGATGGAGTGGGCTTGTCATCCACCGAAACCAAGCTCATCTTTTCCTTAATTGAGCGCTCCAGCCTCAAAAGGCCCACTCGAAAAGCGTTTGTGGCCACGAGCTCACCAACTCGGCGCAAGCGGCGATTGGACAGGTGGTCAATGTCATCGACGCGGCCTTGGCCGTTTTGAAGACCAATCAGATAGGAAACAACTGCCACCAAGTCTTGCCTTGTCAGTACCCAGGTGGATTTAATGTTTGGCAAATCGAGCTTTAATCTCTTGTTTATCTTGTAGCGACCGACTTCTCCGAGATTGTAGCGCCGAGAGTCAAAGAAAAGGTTGTTAAAAAGTTCAATCGCATTGTCCAAAACCGCAGGCTCTCCGGGGCGCATTTTTTTGTAAATTTCAATTAGCGCATCTTCCCTTGATTTTGTCGAATCCTTGGCAAGTGTTGATTCGATATATTTGTGGTCGGCCTTTGTGTCAACTGCCCCAAAAGCATCTTTCATTTCCTGATCCGTTTCCAACCCTGCGGCCCGCAGTATTGTCGTGACCGGAATTTTTCTTCTCCTGTCAATTCTGGCGGCGATGACGTCATTTTTATTAACTTCCATCTCAAGCCAAGACCCGTGAAGTGGTCTTACCTCCGCTTT
>MGGO01000028.1:34051-36216 GCA_001792465.1 Candidatus Woesebacteria bacterium RIFCSPHIGHO2_01_FULL_44_10 | reverse complement strand
TGTCACCGGAGAAATAGACCCCGGGGGAGCGAACCAACTGATTAATGACCGCCCTTTCAACACCGTTGACGACAAAAGTCCCATGCGGAGTCATTTGTGGAATATCCCCAAGAAACACCTCCTGGCTAATTTCTTTTTGAGTTTTCTTGTTTTTGAGAGTGACTTTTACTTTAAAAGTTGAAGCGAAGGTTACCCCTTTAGTGCGGGCGGTTTCGGGGTCGGGGAAAGCGCCCTCGAGGCTATGCTCGCCAAAAGAAAGTTCCCAGTTTTTCCCGGTAAAATCATTAATTGGAGAAATTTCAGCAAGCTCGTCGGCGATGGCTTGGTTTACAAACCAATCCCACGACTCTCGCTGCACGAGAGAAAGGTCAAGCTTGGGCAAATCTTTTTCGGTTTTTCCAAAGTTTCGTCTTTTTGCTTGGGCCATGGGCGTGATTCCTGCTGAACACGGAAAAGTCCCGCTATAAGTAGCGGGATGAGCGTACTTTCACGTACGCCTAAAGTTATTATATAGATAAACTAACTCTTGTCAAGGACATCTGTCATTTCCGGCACACCCAGCAAAACTTGGATATCTCTTTCCGCACTACCTAGATTTTTTGTAGTCCCCCCTGCTTTTTGAACAATCAAATAATATCTGCCATCGCGTACTACACCATGGTTAGCATCCCTAACCAGAGTATTAACCTGAACTAGGTCACTCTTCAAAAAGAGCCGCTCAACTAAAAAACGTTTTCCGGATGGGTCTAAAAATAGTTGTTTTTCAAGTATCTGGTCTCCTTTATCAAAACGTGTCGCCTCAGTTCCATCAGGTTGCACCCCTTGATCCGCAAGACTTTCCGCCCAAGGGGGTAGTTTTCCTTTTGTGTCTTTCAGGTCAAATGCCCCCGAGCTTGGTGGAAATGGACGCTCAAATCTGGGGTACCGAGCACTTGCCGGTAAATCCCCCGGAAATGATGAACTCTCCCAACCCATTAATTCGCTCATCTTTTCACCCCCTTTCTAGACATAAAAAAAAGAGCCTTGCAGCTCTTTGGCTTTTTGACTTTATCGAAAACTTTTTTGCTCAGGTTCATGTGTTCACGCCCCTGAGAATTTAATATATTACTTTCCTAAATACTTTGCAATATTCAAATTGTGCCCCTCCAGAGACGTGGCATAGTGAATTTTTCCCTCAGTGTCATGAATATAATACCAATAGGGTGAGTCTTGGCTCCTTACTACCGCGGCAAGCGAAGACAACCCCGGACTGGCAATTGGTCCCGGCGGCAATCCGGCATATTTATAGGTGTTGTAACGTGAGTTTACCTCCAAATCATCTTTAGTTAATATTGGCCACCAGTTGTCGGCACTACCAACTACATATTGTACAGATGCATCAGCTTGCAGCGGCCAACCGGCGTCGAGTCTTTTAATAAGTATCCCGGCAACAATTGGGCGCTCCTCGTCAGTTATCGTTTCTCTTTCAATAATCGAGGCAAGGGTAACAATCTGAACCAAACTCAAACCCGTAGCAGGAATATCCTCTGTTAGATCAGCCATTCTTGTGTCAAAAGTAGAGCTCATGTAGGCAACCACGGCCGAGGCTGAAGCCTCTTTGGGAAAAAGGTAGGTATCAGGAAAAAGCATGCCCTCTTTGTTTTTGGTAAGGGCTAGAAACTCACTGCGAAAGGCAGTGGCAGAGGAGCTTTCAAGTTCTAAATTTGCTATGTATCTCTCAGCAATTTCCTCACGCCTTAGGCCCTCAGGAATAGTAACCCAAACTTCATCTGGATCTTTTAGCAATTCCCTGACTATCTGGGCCAGTGTCAAGTTATTGGCAATGCGAAACTCGCCGGCCTTGATTTGTCTGGAAACACCCGTAACTCCCGCGTAAAACTTAAAAGCAAAAGCGCTTTTTACTAGTTCTTCTTTCCTGAGATTGTTTGCAATTTGGGTCGCTGAGGCACCCTTTGGAATAACCAACCGCACTTGGGATCCATCTGCCTTGGGTGCTCCTGAGACACCCTTCCACCAAACCAGTCCCGCGATAATCAATACCACTGGGATCAAAAGGAGTAAGGCTAACTTTTTCATAGCGAAGCTGTTATTCATCTAGACTTCTTCAAGAAGAGCTCTGCGATATCTCTTGGTTTCGGGGTCCATGATAAAGATCCTTCCACAAG
>MGGO01000028.1:23692-34025 GCA_001792465.1 Candidatus Woesebacteria bacterium RIFCSPHIGHO2_01_FULL_44_10 | reverse complement strand
CCTGAATGGGAGCAATGACATTTTTAAGCATTGTCTAAATAAGATTGTAGCATAATTGTCGCCGCAAATGCATCTTCCATATTTTTTCTTTTTTTTCTTGAAATACCGGCCGAGATTGATAGCGCCCGGGCGTCGGCAGTAGTTAAAGTCTCGTCGTGGTAATCAACCGGTATATCAATTTCTTTTGCCAAATTCTTGCCAAACTCACGGGCCGCGAGCGCACTTTCATTTTCCGAAACTCCAATCACTATTTTGTCTACTTTTTCTACTTTTACTACCTGTCCTACTTTTTCAAGAAGTCTATCTGTTGGCACTACTGCCAATGGCGTGGCGAGATTTGCCTCGGCCAGCGCCAGACCTGTTTTTTTTCTTCCCCAATCAATTCCTAGTAACCTCATAATTGTTTTGAGTCGTAAGGGGCACTACTCTGGCTCTGACAATCAAGCGCTTTGGTTTCAATGGATGCCCCGGTGGTACACAGGTCACAAGCGTCAAAAAAGAATCGCTAACGTTTTGCTCGAGAATCTCAATGTCTGTTGGCCTAACTTCAAACAAATCTTCAACCCTGTACCTATAGTTTACTCCATCGTAAGACACCTGGATTTCATCGCCTTCCTCAAGGGTGGGAAGGGTTGAAAAAATCGATAAATAATTTTTGGGGTCATAAAATTGGGGCAGAATCGAGTGGCCAAAAATGACGGCGTTGCCGCGTTTGCCTGGAACTGCGGTACCGGGATATTGAATCAGGCTTTCGTCCAAATTTTCCCCTCCAATAGCCACGGTCGCATCTTTAATTCTTAACTTGGGAATTGAAAGCGTGTAGTACTTCACATTTTGACTCGTGAAGTCGACTTCTTTTCCTCCAACGAACCAGTTACTGGCCTTGGTGTAATCCGGCACAGCATAGACGCTGTTTCCAGTCGGGATCGGCGAAACAAAATCTGACTTTGAAGAGACCGTTCCCAAGTTATAAGCGATGATCGGCAAAACAACCGACGCCAAAATGACCACCCCGGCAAATCCGTTTACGAGCGCTACAATCCTTAAAACTTTTTTTTTCTTGGTCGGTTTTCCTAGAAGAATTCTTGCCTGCTCGATAAGCTCGTCTTGATTCATCTGTCGGCAGAAATTTCTATATCAATATTTTTAACCATTCTTGGTAATGTCCCCAAACGCCCCGGTAGTTTTGGTTTTGCCTTGATCTCGGCTCGAACAAAGCCGGGGAGAGACCGCTGCAAGTACTCCTGGGCTATCTTGGGATACTTACCCGCAATATTTTTGACAATGTCTTCAATTGCCACTTCCGGTAATAGGTTGGCAACAATAGATACCTCCACCTGCCAAACATCATCCTCGACATCCTCAAAACTAAATTCGTAAATTATCTGCTCTTCCCGCAGGACAAATCCCTGTGGCACTTTGCCTTCCAGATAATGCTTAACTAGTTGGGCGAGGGAGGGTTTGTTTACTACTAACCCAACAACTTCTGCCTCCATTGCAAGCTTTAGGGTAGAGGTCTCATCACCAACTTTGTTACTAAAATCAGTAGCCGAGCTTTCGGCTTGCAGGGCATCGTCCACCAAAATCTGATCCGCACTCACTTTGTTTTTAAGTTCCTCCACTGCCTCACTTGTCAGCTCATCCAAAAGCTCTTCTTCCAATTTTGTTCTGTCTTCCTCCGTCACCGTTGCTATCTCACGGCTAGAGCCGCCCGAAAAGTCTCCGGCCGCAATGGCATCCACGTCACTTTTTGGATAATTCCCCACTTTTAAGGTTTCGTCTTTTGCTAAGTTGTACTCCGCCCCCACGTCGGAGGCGGTAACGTCAATTTCTTTGGTTCCGGGGGAAGAGGGTGAAACCGCGGCTGAAACACTCGCAGCAGAGTCAGTGGTAAATTCCAAGTCGTTCGGACCAATTAAAGAGGTCCCCGCAGACAATTGCACGGAAGCGGCTGTGCCATTTCTAATAGTTACTGTTCCTTTTGCCTTCTCACCCACTTTCTTCGACCCGGTGGTCGAAGTTGTTTTGTCCCCGGAAGCAGTCACTGAAACGGTGGACCCCGGAATCAAGTTTTTGTCGTAGTTTGCGCTGTTTGCACTTGTGTCAATTGAAACAACTTGGCTTTCCTCGAGTTTTTGCGGAGCAACATAGATGACCACTGTTGCCTTTGGCAAAAACCACCATGCAACAAAGCCCGCAACCAGGGCAACCAGAAGTACTACTAACCCGGAAATAAACATTCGCTTTCGTGGGAAAATAGAAAACAGTGAGAAAACACTCCTAAAGTTATTGGTTATGTTGCCAAATTTAATCCGTGGAGCTTTTGGCTCACTGGGAAATTGTGCAGCAACCTCCTGGTCGTTCCTGCTCTGAACCTCCCCTACATCCTGATTAACTACAAAACCCATCTCGTTAGCTGTTTGCTCTTTACCTTCCTCCTCTTCAACAGAAACACTTGTTGCCTCCCCCATTTCCGCAGCACCGGCAAGGGAAACCGCTACCACCTTTGATTTTGGATCCACAATCTCAACTTTAGGAGTGTGAAGCAAATTCACTTTGTCCCTGAAGCTCTCCCAGTTAGCGGCACTAATTGTTTGTCTTGCATCTTCAAGTTCACCTTGCCTGCCATCATACAAAAGAAATCTTGAAGGCAGCGTTTCCTTTGTCCCAAACCTGGCTAACCCTTCCGCAATGTCATCCGCAATGGAAACACTTCTTGCCACCACAAAGTTCCCAGCAAAAACCCCGAGTTTAAAAAGTGAAATGTCCAAATTTGACTCATTGATTCCCACGACCACCGCACTGACCGGGCTACCCTCTTTGTTTTTGTAATAGTGGGCAATCGCCTCGGAAAGAACTACAAAACCAACCGGTTCCAAGGAGAGCTTGGAGCAAATCTCACTTATTCTATCCAGATGTTCCTTTTTAATCTCGCCGCCCTCTACCCAAGACGGGGAAACACCAAAGACAGTTTTGGATGGTTCCAAGGCCTCTTCCGGTAGAATGCTAATAGCTGAGGAAAGGGCTGTATCAGCCGCGTCAATAAGATTGCTGTCTGCTTCCCAGTGTGTAGCCGAACCCACGGCATACACCCTTGCACTTTTGTCTTCCAGGGTCCAAACGGAAGCTTGAACCCAGGTTGGTTCAATTACGAGCGACCAAAAAAAATCTTTCTTCATTGGGCAGTCTGGCTCACATAAATTCTTCGCACACCAGCAGCGAGAGATTCTTCCTTAATTATTCTAACACGCCCAATCTCACCTGTCGCTGCCACATGTGGCCCGCCACAAATTTCTTTTGAGAAATCACCAATTGAATAAGCTTTTACTTTCTCCTTGTAGCGTTCACTAAAAAAGCCTAAAGCTCCGCTATCTAGTGCCTCCTTAACCGTCATTGTTTCAGCCTTCACCGGCAAATTTTTGGTTATTCGCTCATTAACCATCTCTTCGACTTTCTTAATTTCTTCATTCGTCAATTTCTTGGAGTGCGAAAAGTCAAAGCGCAGGCGCTCACTTGTAATATTGCTGCCCTTTTGTTGGACGTGCTCCCCTAACACTCGGCGTAAGGACTCATGCAACAAATGCGTGGCTGTATGGAACCTCGTTGTTTCCTCACTTTTGTCAGCCAACCCACCTTTGAACATCCCTCCCGCCGCAGTTCTTGATTTCTCCTTGTGCTTTTCAAATTCAGCTTCAAATTTATCCTTGTCGATCCTTTGCCCTTTCTCAGCAAAAATCTCCTGGGTAATCTCAAGAGGGAAGCCATAGGACTGGTAGAGATCAAAAGCTTTCTTTTCATCAATTTTTTTGATTTTTTCCATTTCTTTTAGTCCCCTGTCCAGTGTTTTGTCGAATCGCTCAACCTCCTCCTCAACAACCTGTCTTACGCCGTCAGTAAAATCAAAACTCAAATCAGTTTTTTGCAAATTACCCTTGAGATTGCGCATCTTGACCGCAGCCCGGCGAATCAACCGCCGCAAAACATATCCCTGTAGTTTGTTTCCCGGTACCACATCTGTCTTGACCAGTGCCTCACTGGCTCGTATGTGATCAGCTACAATTCTCATTTCCCTCTGAAAACTATCGTAACTTTTGCCTGTCAACGCCTCCAAAGGTCCAATAAATCTTTGAAAAACATCAATTTGGTATAAATCCGGATTGTCGTTTACAGCCATTACCAAGCGTTCCAATCCACCGCCGAAATCAACATTCTTGTTCGGTAACTCCCCTAAACCATCTTTAGTTTTCTTGTAGACCATAAAAACTGAATTACCTATTTCCAAAAATCTTCCACAGTCACAATTTGGATGACATTTTTCTCCAAACTTTTTATCATGCTTTATGCTTTCAAACTCATAAAAAACTTCCGAGGTCGGTCCCCCTATTTCATTTATGGGCATTTGCTCAGGCGTGCCAGATCGACTCCACCAGTTTTTTTCAGCCGGGTAGTAAAAAATTCTCTCTTGGCCGATTCCAATTTTTTTCCATATTTCGACTGATTCTTCATCCCGAGCAACCCCGCCGCCTCCCTCAAAAACTGTAATCCAAAGCTTTTCTCTTGCCAAACTAAGCCCTTCAGTAAAAAACTCCCAGATCCAGTTAAGTTGCTCTTCCTTAAAATAATCACCCAAGCTCCAGTTGCCTAACATTTCGAAATAGGTTAAATGTCGATTATCACCGACCTCTTCGATATCAACAGTTCTAATGCTTGGCTGGGAGTCTACTAAACGTTTCCCTTCGGGATGTGTTTCCCCCATGAGATAGGGTACGAGGGGCTGCATACCGGAGCTTGTAAAAAGAGTTGTTGGGTCGTTTTCCAGTACCAATGGGGCCGGTGTGATCCTTTTGTGTCCCCGTGCCTCAAAAAACTTCAGGTACTTTTCTCGAACCTCATCCGTCGTCATGCTCAGATTATACAGCAATCAGACTTGATTTTCTCCGTGGCTCTCCATCTTCTTGCCCTTGCGGAACATTTCCAGAACCCCCGTTAACTTTTCCGGTCTGATTAATCCTCCACCCAAAATGGAATCTTCAAGAATTGAATTTAATCTGTGGACTGCTTTCCTCAAATCCAAAACTATCAAAAAAACCTGTGCCCCAACAACGATCAAAAGGATTGTCAAAATAACCACAACTATGATTAGTAATGTCTGTACTCCAGTCATTGTTCTGATTCTACTACAATTTTGCGAATTATTTGTATCTCCTTTCCAGAAAGGGATCGGGCGACGACCGAAATCTCTTGGGTGATGTCACTAAGCTCGATTTCGGCCTCAAAAGACCCATCTTCGTTGACTAGGACCGGCTGGTTATTGACCGTCACTGTCACATCTTTTTTTGTCTTTCCAGCCACCCTAGTCGTGCCATCAATGATTGTCTCACCTTCTTGGGGCATTTCAATTTCTAACCGAGGTGGCCTGGTAAAGCTCCAGTACTGAGCAGTTAAATAGCCTAAGACTGCCAAAATAACAACAGATATTCCAACCAAAAAAGTGAGCCGTGGGCTCCAGGCAAACTCGCGACCGACATCCGGTTTGGGATTGACTGCAATTTTGGCTGGTGGGTAGTCCCTTTTTAACAGGGCCACGGCATGCACCGGATTAAGATCAAGATGCGAGGCAATGCTTTTTACAAATCCGGAAACCACAGCCAAATTAGGTAACTCTCGCCAGTCCTCTTTTTCAATCGCCAAAATAAACCCCTGCTTTATCTTAGTCAGGCGTTCCAAGGCAGAGAGTGTAAGGCCTTTTTGGATGCGGGCATCTTTGATCACTGTTCCCAGCGTCCTCATGAAGTGCCACTTAAGTATTCCTCGGGGTTTCTAATTAATATTTCTCTTGGTTTAGAGCCCTCAGCCGGGCCAACAACTCCCGCAGCTTCCAGCTGATCCAGAATCCTCGCTGCTCTTGCGTAGCCGACTGAAAGTCTTCTTTGTAAGAGAGACGCGGAAGCCCGATCATACTGACAAACAATCTTCACCGCCTCAGAAAACAAATCATCCGCGTCGCCGTCCAAGCCATCGACAGTTGTCCGACCGGATTTGCTCATCGTCGTTACCTCTTCGGTGTATTGAGGAGTAACGCCCTGATTTTTAAGGAAGCTAACCAACTCCCCCACTTCTTTGTCAGTTACATAAGCACCCTGAATTCTGACTGGTTTGGCCTGTTCGGGAGGCAGAAAAAGCATGTCGCCGCGGCCCAGCAACTTTTCTGCTCCCTGGGTATCCAGAATCACTCTGGAGTCAACCTGACTGGCAACCGCAAAAGCAATTCTTGAGGGAATATTGGCTTTAATCAAGCCCGTAATGACGTCAACCGAGGGTCGCTGGGTAGATAGCACCATGTGAATGCCGGTGGCCCGGCTCATCTGGGCAATCCGGGTTACGGCGTCTTCCACTTCGGCCGGAGAAAAAAGCATTATATCGGCCAGTTCATCGATAAGGAGAATAATGTATGGGAGGGCCTGAAAACCGGACATTTCGTTGTACGCGTCAATATTTCTCGCGCCGGCCTGGGCAAAAAGTTTATATCTCCTATCCATCTCAGCCAAAAGCCACCTTAAAGCCGAGATGACTTTTTCCGGCTCAACAATTACAGGAGATAAAAGATGTGGAATACCATTGTAACCGGTTAGCTCCACCCTTTTGGGGTCAACCAAAATAAGCTTGAGTTCGGAAGGGCTGGCCCTAAAAAGAAGGGAAGAAAGAAAAGCGTTAACGCAGACCGACTTCCCCGAACCGGTTTGACCGGCAATAAGAACGTGCGGCATTTTGGCAATGTCGGCAACCATTGGCTTACCGGAAACATCCAAGCCCAAAGCTACTGTTAACTTTGAATCCCTTTCTTTCATCTCCTCGGAGGCCATCATCTTCCCCAGCGGTACAAATTCGGGTTGTTTGTTTGGAAGCTCGATCCCCACCAGGGAACGCCCGGGGATGGGTGCCTCGATTCTTATCGTTCCAGTCGGGGCCGCAAGAGCCAACGCCAAGTCCCGCTCCAAAGCCGTAATTTTGGTTAACTTTGTCCCAAGCGCGACTTCAATGGCGTATTGGGTAACGGCGGGCCCAAGATTAACCTCCACCACCCTGGCGGTAATGCCAAATGACTCAAGGGTTCGCTCAATTATGGCGGCGTTGCCCTTGATGTCTCCGCGGTCGGCCTTGCCGGCAGGAGCGTCAGACAAAATGCTTATCGAAGGATATTTCCAGACCTTATCCTCCCCCGGAACGTTGCTGACCAATTTTTGCGCAAGCTCACCCTCCTCACCCAGCTTGCCGGCAGATCTCGAGCTTTGACTCGCCCCACCTACGACTTTTATGTCCTTTCTGCCCGATAATTTCCCACCCACTTGTTGTAAATCTTTGTTTCCAATCAGATAGCCTCTGATGGTAACTAACAAGTCAGTCATAAACTGCACGGCCTGATCGACAGAGGTGTTAAAAAGAATAACCAAACCTACAAAAGTAGTGCCCAAAAGAACTATAAAAGCACCCGCCTTGGTAATCAGGGCCGCAATCGACTCCCAAGCATAAGTTCCCAAAATCCCCGCCCTTGCGATAGAGGCAACGGAAACAAAAAAAAGCAAGAAACCCACAAGGACATTGGGTTGGCTCAGGGGGATTTTGATTTTGGTAAGTACAAAGCCGAAAGACAAAAAAATGAAAGGGAGAAAAATAGTCGTCCAGGAAAAATAGTGAACCAGGTAGTCATTGAGCCGGACCAGTATCGCCCCCTGGCGCGAAAATGAAACAACCACTAATCCAGCAAGGGCAAAAAAGGCAATTTGGGCGATTGAATAAACCGTCGACCTTTTAAGCCTTAAACCAAATGAGCTTTTGGGCGGTCTGCCCCTTCGCCCACCGTGACTCTTTCTTTTCTTCTTTGACATAACAAGTACATTATAGCCTGAAGTCCTAAATCTCAACAACTACGGGAAGGATCATGGGGTGGCGGCCAATTTCCTTTTCAAAGAGTTTCTCAAGATATGCAATAGTCATATCTTTAATTACACTCCTGTCGAAAGTTTTGAGCCTACTAATTTGCTGCACTAACCCTTTCCTCGCGCCCTCAATTAGCCCACGGCTTTCTTTCTGAAAGACAAACCCGCGGCTAATGATGTCCGGGTTACAAACCAGATTCCGTTTTCTTCTGTCCACCTGAATCAAAACCACCACCACACCATCCTTCTGCAATACCGCCCGATCAGCCAAAACTCTTCTACCTACGTCTCCCACTCCTGTGCCATCAACTAAAATTTCTTTTGCTTCTACCCTCCCGGCTCTTTTGGCCTGACCATTCGAAAACTCGACTACCTCACCATTTTTAAGTTCAAAAACTCTGTTTTTGTCCACTCCCTGACCAGCTAGTAAATCCCTAAAGCCGCGCATGTGCCTTACTGTTCCCCCTGTCGGAATGAAGTACTTGGGCTTGACGATGGAAACCAGCTTTTTAATATCTTCCTGCCTGCCGTGCCCGGAAACGTGCAGACCTTCGGTCCGGTCGTAAAAGTAGACATCGGCATTTGCTTCAATTAATCTATCGACGAGGTAGTCGACAGCCTCTTTTGATCCCGGAGGAGCAGGATCGGAGGAAAAAATAACCGTATCATTTTCCTGAATTTTCAAAAATTTGTGCTCGCCGTGGGCCAGCCTATAAAGCGCACTGCCCGGCTGACCAAAACTGCCGGCAATAATGTACATCGCTCTTTGCGGTTCTACACCTTTGGCAGACCGAAGATCCAGGGCTTGGTCATCTTTATATTTCAAAAATCCAAGTTCGTGGGCGGCTAAAGCTTTCTTCTCTACTGATCTACCGACGTACACCGCTTTTCTTCCCAGCTTTTCAGCTGTGTCCATGGCAATTTGCATTCTTGAAATACTTGAAGAAATAGTCGTAAAAAAGATCGCCTTCTTAGCCTTGGCCATTATCCCCTCAATGGTTGGAATTACCGTTTTCTCCGACTCGACAAAGCCTTCCTTGTAAGCGCCAAGGCAGTCGCTGGCCAGGCTTAAGACTTGCTTTTCGGTAGCCAGTTTTCTGGCCTTTTCTTCGTCAAACAAAAAACCGTCAATGGGATCTTGTTCAAACTTATACTCGGCAACGTGGAAGACTCTTCCTTCGGGGGTGTCGATGGCAAAACCAACCGCGTCGGGCATGGAGTGGGGAACCCTAAAAGGAGTAATTAAAAACTCCCCGATTTTGACCGTTTCGCTATCGGGGTTAAATTGATAAAGCTTGGCATCCTTTATGTCCGAGTCGGCAAGTTTGTCTTTAATGAAAGCGGAGACTAGCTTGGTTGAATAAACCGGAACGTTGACGTCTTTTAACAAAAAGGGTAAAGCACCAATATGATCTTCATGCCCGTGGGAGATCAAAATCCCCCTTAGTTTATGTTGATTTTTCCTAATATATGAGAAGTCGGGAATAACAAGGTCGACTCCAAACATTTCGGAGTCGGGGAAGCCAACGCCACAGTCGACAATCATCATATCTTTGTCCGTTTCATAAACGTAGAGATTTTCGGTGACTGCTGTGGTACCTGAAAGGGCAATAAACTTTAAACTCATACTAATTTCATCTGCTCCAACTTTATCTTATCATCAACCAACTTGTCGCGGCTTTCAAGAACGTCTTTCAAGACTACAAAGTCGCGTAGCATTTTTGCCTTGACATCCCCATTCCTGAGAGCCGCGGCTGGATGGTACATTGGGACGACAATTATTTTTTTATCTTTCCAACTAACTTCTTTGGGTTTACCGTGGACACTGCTAATAAAAACTCCGGGTAAAAATTTGGCCATTGAAAACCGGCCCAGAGTGACTATAACACGCGGTGCCAAAATGTCAATAATTCCGTCAATGTAAGGACTGAAAGCCTCAATTTCATCAGGATTTGGATCACGGTTCCCTGGTGGTCGATACAGCACAACATTTGTAATGAAAACATCACCTCGAGGTACTTCAATAGACTGAAGCGCTTGATCGAGAAGTTTTCCGGCATTACCAACAAAAGGAATGCCTTTGACGTCTTCCCAATAACCTGGGCTTTCCCCCAACATAAGTATCTGGGCTTGGGCATTTCCCGCCCCGAAAACCAGTTTTGTCGCCCCCTCAAATTTCGGCAGTTTTTTATCAGCCAGTGCCTTCTCCCGCAGCTTAATTAATTTCTCCCTCTTCGTCACTTTTAAAATTATACCACCAAAAAGTTATAACATAGATTATGCAGGTTGAAGTTGACCAATCGGGCCGCATCGAGGAAACCAATAGAGATACAATAATTGCTCTGGCTAATAAGGATTTTGGGGTTAGCCTGCGAATCCCGGCCGAGACAAAAAGA
>MGGO01000028.1:17422-23637 GCA_001792465.1 Candidatus Woesebacteria bacterium RIFCSPHIGHO2_01_FULL_44_10 | reverse complement strand
TGTTTTCTGTTGCGGTGGCCATATTACTCCAAAAATCAAAGTTAAAACCCCAACTTGTAATAATTGACATCGAATATCCAGGACACAATCAAACAATTAAAAGCATCATTGGGGAAGTCTTAAAAGACACGATTGACATTGAATTCAGAAATATCGGCAAACAGTCTCCTGCCCACAAAGTAGCCTATCTTACTTACAAAAAGAAGTTGAAAGAAAATTGGAGAGTAAATTTCCCGGAAATCAGAAAGCTTGCAATAAGAGAAAGCGACCGAGAGTCCTTGCGGACCTAAAGAACTGTTACACCAGGAGTGATTACCTGGATTCGCAGCCCGCTCGGTCAAAATTATGATAGCAAAACAAGACCCCCAAGTCAAGCTATTGTGGTATAAATTCCTTGGCGTTGGTGGGGGTGATTTTAATAGTTTGAGTTTTGCCTTCGACAATTTGGCGAGCCACTTTGCGGACGACGCCGTCAATCGTCCGCTCCAACGTTCTTATCCCAGCGTCAAAACCCAGGGGGCGGACAATCTGCGGCCAGACTTCTTCGTCAAAGGTGAGTGCTCCTTGGGGAATCCCGGCGGCTTTAAGCTTCTCCGGCAAAACGTAGTTTTTGCCAATGGTGATTTTCTCATGGTCGGTGTAGGAAGGCATGGCCAGGGGTTCAAGACGGTCCATAACGGCCGTGGCAATATTGGTTGTATTGTTGGCCGTGGCGATAAAAAGGACTTCCGAAAGATTAAAAGGAAAGTCAATGTAGTGATCAACAAAGGCGTAATTTTGTTTGGGGTCCAAAAGCTCAACCAAAACCCCCATAATCGAGGCGCGGCCCTCATCAGTCACACGGTCAATTTCATCCAGCAGTATGACCGGATTGCGGCTGCCGGCAATTCTTAGAGCTTTGATAATTTTTCCAGGCTCCGCCTCAGGGTGCATCCGAGACTGGCCCCGCAGGTCCAGAGGGCTGCCCATCCCACCAAAGGGGATACGAGCTAATTTGCGGCCCAGAGCTTCGGCTATGGAGACGGCAATGGTTGTTTTACCGGTACCAACGAGTCCTACAAAACAAAGAATTGGAGCGCGGTAGACCTCTTCACCCTCGCCTTTCTCCTGTTTTAATTTCATGACACTCATGTATTCGATAACCCTATCTTTAATTTCCTCAAGGCCATAATGGCGGCTGTCAAGAACTTTCTTGGCGTGGGCGAGGTCAAGAAGATCCTGGGTTTTTGTTTCCCAGGGGAGGTTGACAACCCAATCGATATAGCGGTTCACGCTGTCAAACTCGGGCAGAAAAGTCGGGGAATTGGTGAGCCGGGCCAACTGGTCCAAGCGAGTTAAGATATTCTCCTTTAAATCCTCCGGAAGCTGGACAGACTTGACCTTTGTACCCAAATCGGTAATTTGACTGGCAGCTGACTCCACACTTTTAATATATCAGCTTCTGGGACGGGAGTCAGTATTAATCAAGCGGCTGGTGGGGAAATGGGGACCGGATGAACGGGTATCAAACTTGCGATTTCGGTCAAAGCCCCTACTTGGGCCTCGGAAATCTCGTCTGCCACCGTTTCGGTTTCCCCCCATACTACTTGGTCTTTCTCTGGCTTTGGTCGCATCCAAGATCATCGAGAGGCTAATTTTACCCTCTTTGTCCGGCTCTTTAACTCTTACCTTGACGCTGTCACCGACTTTGACAATCTTAGTTACGTCCTCGACAAAACCTTCACTCATTTCAGAGACGTGAACCAGGCCCTCTTTGCCCGGTAGTATTTCGACAAAGGCTCCATAGGGCTCAACCCGGGTTACTTTGCCTTCATAAATCTCACCGGGAACGGCTTCTTTCATCATGTTTTCAATCGCACTAACGGCTGCTTCAACCGCTTGCTTGTCTTCAGATGAAACGCTGACCTTACCCTCGTCGTCGACGTCAATTTGAGTAGCCGTATCGGCCATGAGCTTTTTGATCACTTTTCCACCAGGACCAATGAGTTCCCCAATCTTTTCGACAGGAATCGTAACCATTTTGATCTTTGGGGCATTTTTGGCTACTTCATCCCGGGGTTTAGCGATAGTCGCAAGCATTGACTCTAAGATCTTACTTCGTGCGACTTTCGCCTGGGCCAGAGCGTCAGTAAGCATCTCAACCGTCAACATCAGGGCCTTTACATCCAATTGAAGAGCGGTGATGCCGTCTTTTGTTCCTGCAACTTTCAAATCCATGTCACCACTGCCGTCCTCTAACCCAGTGATGTCGGTTAGCACTGCAAAGCTTTTTTCGTCTTCGACGATAATGCCCATGGCAATTCCCGAAACGGGGGAGGCAATTGGCACACCCGCGTCCATCAGCGAAAGAGTTGAACCACAGACGGAGGCCATGCTTGTTGACCCATTAGAGGACAAAATTTCGGTCACAACCCTAATGGTGTAGGGGAAAACTTCTTGTTCAGGAATAACGGGGGTTAGCGCTTTTTCAGCTAACGCTCCGTGGCCAATCTCCCGACGGCCGGGACCGGTAAACCGGCCAGTTTCGCCGACCGAGTAGGGGGGCATGGAATAATGGTGAATATAGCGCTTGGTTTCAAAGCCCTCGGCCGACTCTAAATGCAGCTCCAGAGCCGGAGAGGCCAAGGTTGTAACTGTCAGAGCCTGAGTCTGGCCTCTTTGAAAAATGGCTGAACCGTGGGTTCTGGGCAAGATCCCTATCTGGCTTGAAAGAGCCCTTAACTCATCGTGACCTCTGCCATCTGGCCGCTTACCGACAAGAATCATTTTCCGTACCTCGCTTTTGAACAATTTATCAAAAACTGCCGCTGCCGATCTTTTTTCATCCGGACTACTAAAGGAGTCCGTAACCGCCCTTTTAAGGCTGTCATATTCAGCGTAGCCGGCCTCTTTGGTAGACATCTTGCCAGCCAGATCCTTAAATTTATCTCCCGCTAAATCTTTTACTTTTTTGACTAAACCCTTGTCTTCAACTTCTTTGGCTAACCCCTCTTTCTTAACACCTGTGGCGGCGGCAAGCTCGTTAATGAGCTTAATTACTTTCTTATTCTCACCCTCTGCCTCCTTTATACCGCCAATCACCTCTTCCTCGGTTACCTCATTAGCCCCATTTTCGATCATCACAATCGCGTCATTTGTTGAGGAGACAATTAGCTCCATCTTTGATTTCTCAAGCTGTCCTTCCTCGGGATTTACTACATACTTGCCGTCGATTAACCCCACTTTTGTAACCCCGACAGGACCGCTCCAGGGAATGGGGGAAACCGCAATCGCAGCAGAGGCCGCAGCTGCGGCAGGAATGTCCGGGCTATTTTCAAAATCAACTGACAAAACAGTCAGTACCACTTGCACATCTTTCTTGTAATCTGAAGGGAAAAGAGGTCTGATTGACCTGTCAACCAGTCTCGCCGTTAATATTTCTTCGTCCAGGGGCCTGCCCTCTCTTTTTACCCAGCGGCTGCCTTTAATGCGGCCACCGGCATAAAACCGTTCCATGTATTCAACCGAAAGCGGGAAGTAGTCCAATTCCTGCCTTAAGGGGGCAGAAACAACCGTGGCCAAAACAACTGTCTCGCCATATTGGGCCATCACGGCCCCGCTGGCTTGGTTTGCTACGTGCCCTGTGGACAAGGTTAGCTTGCGGCCACCGATTTCAATTGACTTTTCGATTTTCTTCACTTCTTTAATCCTAAGCTTTTTGTGAGGTTCTTATAGCGCTCCTCGTCACGCTTTCTGAGGTAAGAGATTAACCTTCGCCTCTTTGCTACCATACTTAACAAACCTCTTCTTGAGTGGACGTCTTTTTTGTGTTCACCCAAGTGTGCCGTGAGCTTGTCAACTTGTAAAGAGAGTAGTGCAATTTGTACCTCTGGAGAACCCGTGTCACCTTTCTCGCGCGCGTACTTTTTAATTAACTCTTTCTTCTCGTCTTTCTTTAACGCCATCTTGTCATGCTACTTCCGAGTAGTCCCGAGCGACGTTAAAGGAGTCGAGGGATAACCCAGATGTACACCGAGTCTGATAATATCATATGCTTGTGCCTTTGTAAATCTTTGGTTCTTCAAGCCAGGACGGGGGAGCAGATGGTACAGCACCCGTAGGAAAGTCCTGGGCACGCGGGGCATCCTGTGGCACTCTCCTACCTCCGGTCGACATCAGGTCAGCCGCCATTTGGAAAGTCTGGGCGGTCACTCCTGCAGCACTAAAGTTGCCGCTTCCTGCTTCAAGCCCCATCATGAGATTGGTGGCAACATCCGGATCAAGAGCAAAGCCAGCTTCCTTCAAAAGATTGTAAACGGCTTCAGCAACCGCCGATCCGGGCCTTGCAAAAGAAATCACTTGCTTGCCAGCAATATCCACTTGGGTGGTTCCAATATGAAGAATTTTTGCCTCAGCCGTTTCCTCTTTGGTAAGTAAGGGGAAATGATTTTCATTTGCCCCACCAACTAAGATAATCGTTTCAGCCGAAATCCCGCCATAAACCAGGTCAACCTGATCCCTTGCTGGCGAGGAAAAGCCACTCTTTGGAATGACGGTCAAGTTAAACTCGCTGTTAATCACGTCATATGAAACTTTCTCAATATTATCGGCCTTGTAACCGCTAAATTTAATGGTTAAGTTTTTGTTCCCGGTTTCCTGACTTATCTTATTGACTCCAACCAGACGATTAAATTCAACCGTCATCGGTGTCGGAGAAGAGATGGTGGCTTTTGTTCCCAGAGCCAAGTACAGCGCAAGGCCCGAGCCCACGGCGTCAAAATCGGGGTTAGTGGGTAAAAGAACAAGAACTGACTTTGCGTCAGTCACTAAATTTTTGAATGAATTCTCCATATATCTTATCCTGCGACCGATAGTATCACATCTCCCTTTTTGAAATCAAGCTGGGGAACAAAAAGTATTCCAAACTCTTCTCCACCACTTACTTTTTCAACGTCTTCCCTGAGTTTTTTTAAAGAAAGAATTTTCTTTGCTTCCCCTATTTTTTCTTCACCGCGGTAGATAGACAATTTCGAATTTTTGTCAATCTCGCCCTCCAGCATACGAGAGCCAGCAATTTTTTTGTCATTAAAGGGGAAAATGTTAATGATTTCAGCTTTGCCTAAAACTTTAACCTTTTTACTTTCAATTATTTGGCTAAGTTGGTCAAAAAGCTCATAAATAATGGTGAAACTGTAGATTTTTACGCTTTCCGTTTTTGCCAGGGTTCTAATTTGTAATGCGGGTTTTACTTCAAAGGCATAAATGTCAGCTCCGCTCGCCTTAGCCAAAAAAACGTCCGAATCAGTAATTTCACCCACGCTCCCCGCAATCGCCTGAACTTTCTCGGGTAAATTCTGGATAACTGCCTCCAGAGCCCCCGCATTTGAAGCTTTAATTAAAACCAACACTTCACCTTTCTTAGAAATACTTCG
The DNA here is from genome assembly GCA_001792465.1 of Candidatus Woesebacteria bacterium RIFCSPHIGHO2_01_FULL_44_10. Classification (GTDB taxonomy): domain Bacteria; phylum Patescibacteriota; class Microgenomatia; order UBA8517; family UBA8517; genus 2-01-FULL-44-10. Next base: position 18,226 of record MGGO01000028.1, on the reverse strand, counting down.
AGTTTCCTTTTTTTCCTCTGGTCTATCTGACTTCTCCGATACGTCGGATTTAGCAAGAGGGGAGCCGACTGCAGGAAGGTGGCCAAAGCCTAAAATAAGCGCAGCCTGACCGGGTAAAACTTCTCTCACAGACTTTTGTTGGTAATCAAAAAGTGCTTTCACTTTACACGTCTGATTGCCCGCTTTAACCGTTTCCCCCACGGCCAACTTGCCGTTTCTAACGACAACTGTTACCAGGCTTCCCCTCTTGTCTTTCCCGGTTTCAACAACGACAGCCTCAAACTTACTCTCAGCATCGCTTTCAACTTCCTTTACCTGCGCCACCAGCTCAATCATTTCTAAAAGCTCAATCAAGCCTTTTTTGTCTTTTGCCGAAACTTCAACTACCGGCACGTCTCCGCCTCTTCCTTCCAAAAAGACTCCTTCCTTCTCCAGCTGGCCTCTGACTGATTCGGTGTTTGCTGAAGCCAAATCAATCTTTGTAATGGCTACTATGCAAGGCACATCGGCTTTTTTAATGTGCTCGATGGCCTCTTTGGTTTGTGGTTTGACTCCGTCATCAGCGGCCACTACTAAGATGGCAATGTCGGCAACCTCGGCGCCGCGGCTGCGCATTGCTTCAAATGCAGAATGGCCGGGAGTATCGATAAAAGTAATCTCAAAGCCGGATTTGCTAATGACTTTTGAGGCCCCTATGCCTTGGGTGATGCCACCGGCTTCCCTGGCTTGGACATTAGTGCTTTGAATGGCATCAAGAAGCGTAGTTTTGCCTGAATCTACATGGCCCAAAACTGTGACAATCGG
>MGGO01000028.1:1354-17371 GCA_001792465.1 Candidatus Woesebacteria bacterium RIFCSPHIGHO2_01_FULL_44_10 | reverse complement strand
CCTTCAACTTCAATCTGCCAATTGGTTAGCTTTGCGGCCAGGCGAACGTTCTGGCCGTTGGCACCAATGGCCATGGAAAGTGAATCTTCGGGAACCGTCACCTTGGCTTCATTTTTCTTTTTGTTTAATTTAATGTTTATTACTTCGACTGGTGAGAGCGCTGATTTAATTAACTCTGCCTCATCCTCGGTCCAGGGAATAATATCAACCCTTTCTCCTCCCAGCTCATTTGTAACCGCCTGGACACGAACACCTTTTTGGCCGACACAGCTTCCGACCGGATCAACTCCCGATTGGTTTGAAAAAACGGCAATTTTTGTCCTGACCCCGGGGTCTCTCGCAATGACTTTTATTTCCACGCTACCCGAAGAAATTTCCGGGACCTCACGCTCAAAGAGCTTTTTGACAAATTGACTGTCCGCTCGGGAAAGGATAATTTGCTTGCCGCGCGGCGTCTCTTCAATGACCTTCATCAAAAAAGTCATTCTTTGGCCGCTGGTGAGCCGCTCGGTAGGAACTCTTTCTTCAGCCGGCATCGTCCCTTCCGTACGTCCAATGTCGATTCGTACATTCGGGCCATCAAACCTCAAAACAACACCAGAAATTAGGTTTCCAACTCTGCCACCAAACTCATCCATGATCGCATCCTTCTCAGCCTCACGGATTTTTTGGTGAATAACCTGCTTAGCTGTCATGGCAGCAATACGGCCAAAACCAGGAGGGGTAACGTCCTTTTTCTCTTCAGGTTTTTCCAGGGGCCAGGCAAAAATTTTTGTTTCCCCACTTACAGAATCAATCTGGGCTTCGTAGTCAAATTCTTCAACCTCGGTACCCCGCTCTTTTTCATCTCTTTTGAGAGCAGCAATAATGGCAACTTTAATGCTTTCCAAGATAACACTAGCATCGAGCCCCCGCTCATTGGCGATGGCTTTCAAAGCTTGGGCAAATTCAGTTCTTGGTGTTTGCATACTAATAAAAAAGGTGGGCCTCACCCACCTCTCTCCTCTCTAAATCTGATTGTAGTTTACTACCCAAAGTTTACGAAGTCAACGCTTGGATTTTCCTTCCTTTGGCCCGTGAACCAGTGTAGGAAGGACCAACAAGACACCAGCAAGGAGAAGAATCGCCAGCGTCAAATAGAAAATAAAAAAATCATTCATTTTACTTTGCTTATCAACCAAATACTCACTGACCAGGAAACCAGCGCTGCTATTGCACCTAATAATACAAATCTAACATCCCCTCTGTCAAACGCAAACGGAAGGATAATCGAACCTACAGCAAGGTGTCCCAACCCAATAAAAATATCACAAAGTTTGTCTAGGATCTCTCTTGAAAACCGAGCTCTCTTCGGAGCCAGGACCAAAAGCAAATTGCCCATAACTTAATTGTACTATAGCCCCTCTTTTTTCAACTCCTCAACTAATTTCTTCTGCTGCCGGGTGGGGCGAGAGGGGATTTCAACCCCGATGCGTACATATTCATCCCCATAACCCCCGCCGCGCAATCTCTTGATACCTTTTCCTTGCAGGCGAAACATTGTCCCAGGCTGTGTACCTGGACGAATTTTGAGCTTTACCAAATCCGTGACTGTAGGAACCTCTACAGTGCCCCCCAAGAAAAGCATGGAAAGCGGGACTTGTTGGTGAATATAAACGTCAGCACCATCACGTTCAAAAGTTTTGTCCGGTTTGATGTTAACCGTCAACACAAAGTCGTCAAAGTTAATGCTTTGACCCTCGTCAATTCCAGCCGGAATTTTAATGGTTCGCTTTTTACCCTCGATGCTAACCTCTTTTTCTACACCCTCAACTGCTTCCATAAAATCAAGCGCTATGGAATAACGTGGTTTGCGTTGGCGGGTGCCGAATGGTGACCCACCAAAAAACTGCTCAAAAATATCAAACGGGTCGCCAAAATCGAAGTTCCCAGACGGCTGACCGTTGCCTGTCGAAGAGTAAGTATAAGTAAATGGCCCCCACTGACCCTGCTGGCCACCGAATGGTGACCCGCCACCGGCAAAAGCCCGATGGCCAAACTGGTCGTAAGTTTGTTTTTTCTTGGAATCAGAAAGAACCTGATACGCCTCGTTTATTTCTTTGAACCGCTTCTCAGCTGCTTCTTTATTGTCTTTGTGCTTATCCGGATGCCATTCGAGGGCCTGTTTCCGGTACGCCTTTTTTATTTCATCAGCCGAGGCCCCCTTGCTGACCCCCAAAATATCATAATAGTCACTTTTCCCATTTGGCATATGAAGAAATTGTAGCAGTTTCTCATGAAGTTGTTAAGCACTCAATTCCATTGATTGCTAGAAAAAGAGATTTTGTTGATGTATAATTCCCAAATGTCAAAAAATGAACTAGACATACAAAGAGGGGTTCATAACCTGCGAGCACTTCACTCCAACGAGTTTGCTCGGCGGGCGAAATCAGCTTTAGGATATTTCTTTGATTTCCTATCCGACGACACCCCCGCGGGCTGCGCCAGCACCTCGATTGTAGCACTTTACGGACCAGATGCGGTTTTGCCAAGCGAGCGCGAAGAACTGGGCAATCCTACAAATTCTGTCATTAGACTGCTCGAAGGTATTAAAGATTCTCTCTATTTTACGACTCCCACAAACTCTGCAGAATTTCTCTCTCTACTCGAACAAGAAAACACCCGCGGTGCATTAGTAATATCCTACAATGAACAAACCAAAAAAGGGCATATGGTAGCAGTAATTAGAGGTTGGACAGAAAAAGGAAGCCCAAGGCCACACGCTCTGGAACAGGCAAGTATAGTTTTAGACACCAATTATCCCGAAATTGTTTATCTCGCCAACAACGACAACTTGGTCGACTTGTTTACGAGCGCTTATTTGGTAGAAACTCCAACCCAGGTCATAGGAAGAGCAGTATTTGTTGTTGTGGAAAAATTCGACACCAACGAAACCACCGGCGAAGGTTCACAAGATTATTATCTTTTAGATCCCGAACAACTAGCCCATACACTCACCGGAGTTTTAGAATTAGCTACACAACACGAAGAACACTACGAACCTGAATTATAAAATTTACTCCTCTACAACTTCTCTCGTCTCAAAACCACGGTTTTAATATTGTCATAGAGAATTGATTGGGGAATCCCTAAATAATTAAAAGCGTTGATATGAGATTGAATCAGAGTTTGTAAATTCTGCTTGATGACAAATTCAACGTACATCATCCGGCTAAATCCTAAGACATAAACAAAACCATAAAGTCTTTCGACCTTACCGTTAACCTCAATTTTTCCAAATGAGCCCCAATCAAATTGTCCTTGCTCTCCCGGCCTAGTCTCAAACCTGATTGCCGGTTTATAATTTTGGTTGCTGTTTTGAGTACCTTTTAAATACCGATTCAAAGAGGAGTATGATCCTTTGTAGCCCAACTTTTTTAATTCACTTAATAGCTTTTCGTCATTGGAAACGCCCTTTTTTATTCTCTTTCGAAGGTAAGAATCAAAACTTTTGAGTTTCTTGGGAATTTTCATACCTCTTTGTCGTGAAGTTTTTGGCCCACCTGTTTTAATTAACTTATAGATTGTGGGTGCACTTCGGCCAACTTCTTCCGCCACTTTCGGGACGGATAACCCATCTTCAAGCAATTCACTAATTTTCTCCCACTCTTTCTGTTTGACCACAATAAAATGGGGCAGTTAATAAAAACTGAGAAGTATTGTAGGGAAAATTTATAAAAAAGCAAATTTTTCTGTGTCAGTGTCAGATTCCAAGAAAATTTTAATATGAAGTGGCAAGAATCTTTAAATTAGGAAAATCGATTATCCCGGAAAATCGGGACTTTCAAAACCAGGTGTTTTAATTTTTCTTGAGAAATCTATTAAAATTTCGGTGAGAACTGACAGATACAGTCCCTCTGCAAAGATTTTTGCCGCTTGTTCCAGCACCTCCGAACGCGTCCCTATAACATGCGCTATGCCATTTTCGACGAGGCGATGCGCCAAGGATTCCGAGCTACGTACATTCAAGACAACCAACTCGACGTTACCTCTTACAAAAGCCTTGGCTATATCTTCAATAGGCTTCGGAGATGCCTTGCCGTCTTCACGCTCAAGAACAATAGAGTCAGCCGTGCGATGAGCAAAGATATGTATTACAGGATACGGCTGAAATTGACTCGTCAGAGCAGCATTCAGTTCTCTGAACGACGGCGGGATGAGCCTGACCAAGGCCACTGGCCCTGACATGCGCATTAAAGCAGATGTAAGCCCCTGCCACTCACGGGCGATATCAATAGGCGGATAATCATCTCCTAAAGGATCGGGACCGACAAACAGAACCCTGAGCCGTTTCCTCCCGGAGTCGCTCTCAAGAGCCTGTCTAGCTGGTGATGGAAGAGAGATCTTCGTCTTTGTAGGATCCAGGTTCACGGGGACCAAACCCTCTTCAAGACAAGGAAACTGCCTTATGTACCATACCTGTGCCACCTCATCAGTTCTCTGAGGGTCTTATGGGGTTCGTAGGACAAGTCGCGCTCAATGGGCAAGCCCAGTGGTCCGCGTGTGCTCTCAAGCTCGGACAGGCTGAAATAGCCCAACTCGACTGATACCCCAACCATTAAACCATAGAACCTGTCTTCTCCATCAAACTCTGAACCGTACCACACATTGATAGTATCTGGAGTGAAGTATTTAACACGTGCGATGGACTCAAGACCGTCATTCTCATGACTGTTGAGTATTGGGAGCTGGTCTTTGATTTCGTCATTCATTAGGACGTATCCGGAATGCACTGCCGGTTCTTGTGGTTTATCCTTGTTCAGTTCGCGTTTATTCACGACAAGATTATTATATAACACGCTGTCAACTTCCAGGTAGTACGGTGAGGTTATCGCCAACCGGGAGAGAGGAGGCCGCATGAATGGGGTAGGATTGTTGCATGAAAAAGAAACAAGACACTGTCAGATTCCAAGAAAATTTTAATATGAAATGGCAAGAATCTTTAAAACTGGAAAACCGATTATCCCGGAAAATCGGGACTTTCAAAACCAGGTGTTTTAATTTTTCTTGAGAAATCTATTAAAATTTCGGTGAGAACTGACAGTGTACACCATGCCGGGTTTTTCAACAAAATCGAATCCAACCGCAGTACACATTTTTCGGTCAAAGAGCCTCTTGTAGATATCTCCCGGTATAGGAGGATGCCGCTTGTGCAACCGCCTCGGGCTGACCTTCAGCGACAATCTTTCCGCCGTGCTCACCCCCCTCCGGCCCGAGATCGACTATCCAATCCGCGTTTTTGATAACATCTAGATGATGTTCGACAACCAGAACGGTGTTGCCTGCATCCACTAACCGATTGAGGATCGACACTAACCGCTGGATATCCGCAACATGCAAACCGCTAGTAGGTTCGTCCAGAACGTATATATAGCCGGGGATGCTGAGTCGCTTGGCAAGTTTGAGGCGCTGTGCTTCACCCCCGGAGAGCGTATTAAGAGATTGACCTAACTGGAGGTAACCTAAGCCAACCTCTGTCAGAAACGCTAACTTGCGTTTGATGGAGTGATTGGAGAAGAACTCACACGCATCGGTTACCGTCATTTTCAAAATATCGGCGATGTTCATACCAGACCACGTGAGGTGAAGCACCTCCGGGGCATAGCGCTGCCCGCCACATTCTTCACACACCTGACTTAAATCTCCGAGGAAGTGCATGTTGATCGTGTGGTATCCCAGCCCCTTACACGCTTTACAGGCCCCCACACTGTTAAAGGAAAAGAGAGAGGCTTTCTCGCCCACCCTGTGGGCGAACTCCTTGCGGATCTCATCGAAGGCCCCCACATACGTTGCAGTATTGCCACGAGGATTCTTGCCAACAGGAGTCTGGTCAATCACAACAATATCAGGATATCGCCTTAGAAGGACTTCAACGAGGCTACTCTTCCCTGAGCCGGATACACCCGTAATGCACGTCAACACACCCAATGGAATACAGACATGGAGTCCTTTAAGGTTATGCAGGGAGACATTTTTAAGATCTAGATAGCCCGACGGATGACGCCGCTGTGGGTTTATGGGGATGGTTAATTCGCCACGGAGATATCGGCCTGTCACCGATTCACCCTTCATGACCTCTAACGGCGTACCCTGCGCAACTATGTTTCCCCCGTACGCCCCGGCCCCCGGCCCCAAATCAATAATATGATCGGCCTGACGCATAAGGCTCATGTCGTGCTCTACGACAAGCACTGTATTAGGTTTGTCTCTAAGCGACTTCAAAACCCCCGTGAGGTGATCAACATCTCGGGCATGCAGCCCTACCGTAGGCTCATCGAGAACATAGATGAGCTCAGTTAATGAACTTCCTAGCTGACGTGCCAGCTTTATTCGCTGTGACTCTCCGTTCGAGAGGGTTGAAACAGAACGACTTAGCGATAAATAGCCGACCCCTAAATCAATGAGGATTCCCAGAAGTCTAACAATCGACGGCACAATGGAGTCTGCTATGGAGCCTTCAAGGGTGGAGATGTATGAACACAGGTCTCGAATCTCCATGGTTGCCAGATCCGCGATAGACCTGCCGTTTACCGTAACGCCGCGGGCACGGGCATTGATACGAGATCCGCCGCATTTATGGCAGTTCACAGTAGAGAAGTACTTGACATCCTCTGCGCGCGCCCCCGCCGATGCGCCACGAACATCAGCCAGCCGGGTATTTAAACGTACAAAAACGCCATCGAAGAAGAACCGTTGAACATACCCTGGTTCATCATTTTGATAATCGACGCGCGGGGAGTACAACAAAAGTCGGAGCTCATCATCAGTAAAATCCTTGACGGGTTTGTTCATATCGAACAAATTGCTGGCTTTAATGATATTCCAGTAGCGAGATCCAACCTTCCACGTACGGTGGCGAATGGCTCCTTGTGCCAGCGATAGATCCCACTCCAGGAGCGTATCAGGGTCCCCGACCAGTTCAACCCCCAATCCCTTACAGGCATGGCACGCCCCTGAAGGAGTGTTATACGAATATTCGCCTGCACTCAGAGAGGGGGTTCCTAATCGGGAATAGAGCAGTCGTAGGAGGGAGTAGATCTCTGTAACCGTGCCTACTGTAGAGCGAGGATTACGGGCGAGGCGATTTTGATCGATAACAATGCTTGGCGAAAGACCTTCGATCATGTCAACTGCCACAGGGCTGATCCGTGGTAACTGCATACGAGCGTAGCTGCTCAATGATTCTAAATACTGACGTTGAGCCTCCGAGAAAATAGTGTCAAAGACTAGCGATGATTTTCCTGAACCTGAGACACCTGTAACAACTGTAAGTTGCCTACGCGGAATTTCGACATCGATCCCTTTAAGATTGTGCTCGCGCGCCCCGATCACCTTAATGCTCATATCCAAGTTTCGCTAAATGCATGCTTAAATGAAACATTCAAAAGACAAGGTTTTGGGTTCCATCTGGCTCCTCTTGAAAAGAACTCCAACCTCAGTCACATCATATCACACACTGAGTTGACCAATCAAGGTCACGTATTCACTCATCTAAAATGTTACCGGTGAGGTATGGTTCTTCCAAAAGTGTCAGATTCCAAGAAAATTTTAATATGAAGTGGCAAGAATCTTTAAATTAGGAAAATCGATTATCCCGGAAAATCGGGATTTTCGAAACTAGAGGTTTTAATTCTTCTTGAGAAATTTATTAAAATTTCGCTGAAACCTTACAGTGTCAAGGGCCAGTTTTGATTATGGATAACTTTCCTTTCGTGGACAACCGGTGTGGGGAATTAGGAACCTGTCATTTTTGCCTCTGGACTTTGGGTTGACCGGTATGCTAGCATATCCCAGTTATGTCAAGACAGGTGGGAATCACTATTCCGGCTTCAGTCGTACCCGACCTTGAAGAATGGGGGAGGTTGACGGCGAAGGTCTTTGGGGAAATTCGCCGCTACGCTGGCTTGAAGCCAAAGGGCATTCCCGAAGACCAGCAGTGGTATTGGTCCAGGCAGTGGCAAGAATGGGAGAGACAGGCTGACGAAGACATTGCGGCAGACAGGGTAAGAGGGTTTAACAATGCTGAGGAGTTGATCGCCAGTCTGAACGCATGAGGTTGTTTTACACCAACCGGTTTGAAAAGCTCTACAAAAAGCTCCCCGAACCCATCAAAACAAAACTCAACCGGCAACTGGGCTTCCTGGCTCAGGACCTGCGCCATCCGGGCTTAAGAGCCAAAAAGGTGTCGGGCGCAGCTGACGTCTGGGAAGGCCGGGTCGACATCCACTACCGGTTTACCTACTAAATCGTGGGTGACGCCATCTACTTGAGGTCGGTGGGATTGCACGACGTACTGAAAAGAGCCTGATTGCCCGCGCACCACTTTCGGAAATTCTCTCCTGGCAAATCCTCTGTATGAATGTGGGATACATAACCCGCCGGAATAGTGTCAGTTCTCAACGAAATATTAACAGATTTTCTCAAGAAAGTTAAAGCCTAAGCTTTTCAAGATCCCAATAAATCGGAATAAAGCTATTCTACCACTTCTCCCTCTTCGGCCTTGTCCTCTTTTTTGGTTTCCTCTTTGTTTTCTGATTCTTCACTCTTTTCCTCTTCCTTCTTTTCCTCATTTTGCGCAGCCTTGTAAAGCTCCTGGCCGACTTTTTGGAGTTCATCTGAAAGTTCTTTGGTTGCCTTTTCCAGTTCTTCTTTATCAATCTTCTCTTTTGCCGCTTCTTTTTTGACCGCTTCAATCTTCTCCTCAATCGGTTTTTTAATATCCTCGCCAACTTTGTCGCCCGCCTCTTTAAGGGCTTTTTCGGCCGTGGCTACCAATGCGTCAGCTTGGTTTTTTGTTTCAACTTCTTTGGCCTTCTTTTCATCTTCCTCTTTGTGTTTCTCGGCCTCGGCTTTCATCCGTTCGACTTCAGCATCATCCAAGCCAATCGCGCCGGAAATGGTGATGTCTTGCTTTTTGCTGGTTGCCTTGTCTTCCGCCGTAACCTTAAGTATTCCTGAGGCGTCAATATCAAAAATAACTTCAATTTGAGGCACACCCCGAGGCGCCGGGGGAATGCCGTCCAAAATAAATCTGCCCAGACTTTTATTGTCCGCGGCCATTGGCCGCTCACCCTGGAGAACGTGGATTTCAACTTGATTTTGATTATCGGCCGCAGTCGAGAAAATGTTTTTCTTGCTCGTGGGCACCGTGGTATTTCGTTCAATCATTGGGGTGGCCACACTCCCGAGAGTTTCAATTGAGAGGGTCAGTGGAGTCACATCCAAAAGCAGAACGTCTTTGACTTCACCACCCAAAACGCCTCCCTGGATGGCCGCTCCAACCGCGACTACCTCATCCGGATTAACGCTTTTGTTAGGTTCTTTGCCAAAATATTCTTTGACTTTCTCAATAACCTTGGGCATGCGGGTCATACCCCCAACCAAAATCACTTCGTCAACGTCATGGGGATCAAGTTTTGCATCCTTCAGGCACGCCTCCACCGGTTTCATGGTTCGGCCCATTAAGTCCTCAACCAGTCCCTCAAACTTGGCCCGGGTTAATTTCATGGTCAAGTGCAGGGGATTGCCGTCTTTTTGGGTAATATATGGCTGGTTAATTTCTACTTCGCTGGTTGCCGAGAGCTCGATCTTAGCTTTTTCAGCCGCGTCACGAACCCTTTGCAGGGCCTGTTTGTCGGCTTTGAGGTCCACAGTGTTTTCTTTTTTGAATTCAGTAACTATCCAATCGACAATGGCTTCGTCAAAATCATCGCCCCCAAGGTGGGTGTCACCGTTGGTGGCCTTTACCTCAAACACTCCATCCCCAAGCTCCAAAATAGAAATGTCAAAAGTTCCACCCCCAAGGTCATAAACGGCAATTTTTTCAGCTTTTTTCTTGTCTAAACCATAAGCCAGGGCCGCGGCGGTGGGTTCGTTAATTATTCTTTCAACTTTGAGCCCGGCTATTTCTCCAGCTTGTTTGGTGGCCTGGCGCTGAGAATCGTCAAAGTAAGCGGGAACCGTAATGACGGCTTTGTCGACGTCTTCACCCAAATATGCCTCGGCGTCTTTCTTGAGCTTGGCCAGAATTCTGGCCGAAATCTCTTGCGGAGTGTAGTTTTTGTCCTCAACTTTAACCTCTGCCACTTTGTTTTTGCCTTCGACTATTTCGTAGGGGACCATTTTCTTGGTTTTTTCAACCTCGGCGTCGCTAACCCGCCGACCCATCAGGCGCTTGACCGAATAAACTGTGTTTTTGGGATTGAGGATCATCTGGCGCTTGGCCACATCCCCAACTAAATTTTTGACCGGCTCGACTACCGAGGGGGTAAGATTGCGGCCAGTATCGGCCGCCGGAATAACCTTAGGCTGTCCACCTTCCATGACCGCAACCACGCTGTTGGTAGTCCCCAAATCAATGCCGATAATTTTACTCATTTTATTTATTAGATCCTTCGACTTCGCTCAGGATGACGCTGCGCGTCACCCTCACTTTCGCATGCCTTACGACCGGGCCTTCACTGACACGCCAGCCGGTCAATAACACCTCTTTTATCTTACCCGAATCTTTACCTTCTTCAACCTCAACTGCCTCGTGCAGGGCTTCGTCAAAGGCATCCCCCGGTTGGGTCGGAATTTCGACCAAGCCTTCCTGATTTAAAACATCTTTGAACTCCTTGATAGCAATTGCCAAACCAGAATCCGCTAGATGAGTTTGCGCCTGTTCCAACATATCCAAAACGGGCAACAGTCTAATTACAAGTTCAAGATTAGCCAGTCTGCGAAACTGTGCTTTCTCGATTTCGGTGCGCTTTTTCAGGTTATCATAATCGGCTAATGCCCTGGCAAGCTGGTTTTTCAAATCGACTTTTGGTTTTCGCATTTAAGCCATTGCCTCCTCAATAAATCTCCCCATCTGTCTGACCCAGGGAATAACAAATGAATAATTCAATCTAAAAGGGCCCACTACGCCAATTGCTCCTTCGTGGTCATTTCTTTTGAATCTTGTCACTACTACACCCACCGGATCAAAAGACGGCCACCCGATATCAGTGCCAAAAAGGACTTCGATCGGGGTGGCTCCCGTTAATCTTTCGAAAAAAAGCTCGTGAAGCCTTTTTGTCTCCTCGATCATCGAAAAAACATCCCTACAAACCTCTGCTGAAAATTCTGGGCTATCAAAAACGTTCGCGTAGCCCCAACGCCAAACGTCTCCGTCGTCTGTTGCGGCCACGGCCAGAGACTCGGTGGCTTGAGAAAGCCTTTTGGTGGCCTCGGTCATTAGCCTGTTAAAGTCGCTTTTGGCCCCCATGACCTCCTCTTTGGTTTTAACTTCGTCCACCAGACTCATTTGTTTTTCCTCCATCAATTGATTGATATAAAACTTCATGGCTTTGGGGGTGGGAATGCGACCGGCTGAAGTATGTGGTTGGCGCAAGAAGCCGCTGTCGGTTAAATCGCCCATTTCTTTCCTGATGGTTGCCGGGGAAACGCCGAGATTGTTTTTCTTTTCAAGCGAGAGCGAACCCACTGGTTCAGCGGTATTGATGTATTCATCAACAAGAAGTTTAAGTATTTGAGTCTGCCTGGCCGTCAAACCATCCGTCATACTGCCAAATATATATCTTGGCACTCCAGTCTGTCAAGTGCTAATTGGTTCGGGCTCTTTGGGTAAGGAAGCCAAACGTCGCCTTTGGATCAGGCGGACAATGGCTGCCAACTCTTGAGACTTAAAAATAAAAGCCAAGCTAAGGTAGACTAAGACTCCAACAGCAGCCACAAAGACAGTCAAAACAAGCAAATTAAAACTGTAACGGGTATCCACCACAAACTTTTCAAAAGGAATGTCAAGGTCAAGTCTGCCAAGAAAAGAAATTCTTTTTACCCACGTAGCCCGGTCAAAAATCTTAATTAGGAAAAACATGACAACTCCGGAGACAAGGGCCGAGACTATACTCTTGTATACAGGCAGTAGAGTAGCCAGAAAAGACTGAACTTTGAGCCTTTTGGTGATGGCTACCAGGAGAACAGCAGACTGGATACCCACGCCCAAGCTGAAAGCCGCGCCGATTGCCCAAGCCGGGAGTGAAAAAGCTTTCACTAAAGCAAAATTAGCAGCGATGTTGATGATCACACCGACAATGGAAATAACCATCGGTGTTTTGGTATCGTGGAGGGCGTAAAAACCCCTGGCCAAAAGAGCAACCACCGCCTGAAAGGGGATACTGATTGCAAAAGCGGTTAAAATCATCCCGGTTTGAACGGTAGCCTCCCAGTCAAAAATGCCCGTCCCAAAGACCAATCTTACTATCGGGATTCTTAAGACTATTAAAATAACCGCCAAAGGAAGAACTAGAAAAATTATTTGGTAGAAAGTTTTGAAAATCGTGTTTTTAAAGCCTTCCGGATCGTCCTCTTGTCTGGCAAGAGTGGGTAAAGCAGCTTTTGCCAGAGAAATGCCAAATAAGCTTACAGGTAAAAGTTGAAGTGAATTGGCAAAAGTTACATAGGTGTAGGAAGCAGTAGAAATTATTGACGAAAGCGACAGCTCAACCGTTTTGGCAACTTGCTGAAAGGACAAATCTATAATTCTGGGGGCGGCGAGTTTACCAATTCTTTTGACCCCAGAGTCGGGTTTGAGAGAAAAAACAAACCTAAATCCAAGTTTGCGGGCTAAAGGAAGTTGAATCAAAAAGTGGCCCATCGCCCCGATCACAACCCCCAAAGTTGGAGCAAAAAGTCCCAGTTTCCCGGCAAATAATATCGTCCCCAGAATAATTCCAACATTGTAAAAAACCGGAGCCAGGGCGGGGATTAAAAATCTTCTTTGTGATTCTAAAACCCCGGTCAAAACATAACTTATAACAAAAAAGCCCTGGGCAGCAAAGAGAATTCTGGCAAAGCTTGCTATTTGGTCTATTTCAACCGGTGAGAACCCCGGAGCAACCAGAGAATAAATCAGATGAGCCAAAAGTCCAAAAACAACTGCAAAAAAAGTAAAAAAAACAAGACTGATGCTGACTGTCTTTCCCGCAGTTTTCCAAGCCGCTTTTTCATCACTACCCAAGTACTGCGTAAAAACAGGGATAAAAGCCGATGTTAAAGTCCCGTAGACCAAAACTTCAAATACCAAATCGGGAAGCCGAAAAGCAGCAAAGAAAAGTGAGAGCTGGCTGGGGACAAAAAAGTGCGCCAAGACCCGCTGGCGGATAAGGCCCAAAACCCTGGAGGCCACGATCATCACCATAATAATTGTGGCCGCTGAAAGGATCGAATTGCTGGGGCCGTTGACTAACTTTTTTAACATTGTAAATCCAGTATATTTGAATTATAATCGGCCTGCTATGCCAATTACGAAAACAGCAAAGAGGGCTCTTAGGGTATCAGGTAGAAAAGCAGCTGTAAATACTACAACCAGGACAAAGCTGGAGATTGCCCTCCGGAAAGCAAAAAAAACTAAAACCGTTAAGGCAATTTCCAAGGCTTTCTCTGCCATCGACCGCGCCGCCAAAAAGCGCCTAATTCACAAAAATAAGGCTGCTCGCATCAAAAGCCAACTTCTGCTATAGTCAAGCTATGGCTGCCCGTGGCAAAAGTCAGGCTAAAATAAATCTTCTCCCCCAAGAGGAATTTGCTGCATCAACGTTTGGCAGACTATTAAGGTGGGCCGTCGGGGCCCTAAGAATTATTGTTATCACCATTGAAATGGTGGTCATGGTGGCTTTTCTTTCCCGCTTCTGGCTGGATGCAAGAGCAACAGATTTAGACGAAGAAATCAAGCAAAAAAGCGCTATCATCTCCTCTCAGAAAGAGTTTGAAAATACATTCAGAAATGTACAAAAAAAGTTAAAAATCGTCTCAACCCTCGGCGCAGCAACAAAAGCCAGTCCCCTTCTTTCCACTGCTGCTTCGGTCTTGCCGATAGACGTAACTCTTTCTTCCGTTTCTCTGGCTGAAAACAAACTTCAGATTAGAGCTTCTTCGCTAACTGAAGAGTCAATAGCCCAATTTATGGTAAACCTTGAAGCGGCGAGTGGGATTGGAAGCGTTACCTTAAACCAAATAAGCAGTAAAAGTGACAGTCCTTTTATCAGTTTCGCAGTAGACGTAAACTTGAACGAATAATGGCAATCTGGAGAGAACAATACGGGCACTACAGAAAATACTTAACAAACTTCGTGTCTCTTTATAAAAGGCGCGACGACGTCAAGATGTTTATGGAACTTCTGTTGTCGCTGGGCGCAATTGCACTCTTTTCTTTTTTTGCTATCAAACCGACATTTTTAACAATTGCTCAGTTACTAAGAGATATCGATGCCAAAAATGAGACCATTAGTCAATTGGATCAGAAAATCCAAAATCTGTCCCAGGCGCAAACCATCTTCACCCAAAACAGATCGGCAATTAGCCTTCTTGATACCGCCGTTCCCGAAAACCCTGCGGCCGATGTTTATCTAAGGCAAATTGAGGGTGTTGCCAAAAGAAACGGCACTACTGTTCTGGGTGTTTCAACCGGTGAGGCCGTTATCGAAGGGGTGGATGAAACCAAAAAGGAAGAGCTACCCGAGGGAGCTCACGCCCTTGAAATTTCAGTCAGCATCACCGGCACATATCAATCGCTACAAGCCTTTCTAAAAGACGTTGAAAACTTATTAAGACCAATTTCAGTCGATTCGGCCGCCGTGAGTGCAACAACCCAAGAGGCACAAACTACCAAAATTGTTCTGGTTGTTACAGGCAGAATTCCCTATATTAGGTGACATGGAAAAACCGCAAAAAGTACCAAAATTAGTAACCATAGCCGTACTAACCGTAACAACGACAGTCTTTTGGATTGGTTTTGGTATTTACAGAGTATTTACAACCAAAGAGAGCGAACCTTTACCTAGCGAGGTTACCCTTCCGCTATCTCCAACGCTTGACCAGACAGTTCTCTCCGGCTTGCAAGCTCGGCTCCTCTTGACAGAGGCAGAAATTGGGGAAACAATTTTGACAACAAACGAGGCCACGCCAGCAGCTAGTCCGGTACCTGAGGCAACCGGTTCGGGGGAGGTAGTTCAAGAATAACAAGCTACGCTTATGAAAAAAATCAGAAAAGTGCCCACCATTATCGCTATCTTAGTATTGATCGTCGGCGTCGCCGTTGGCGTAGTTTTGGTCCAAACCAGACAAATATTCAGGCTGGGAGCATCTCCCGACATAGCCCCTCAAGACATTAGGGTTTCAAACATTACCGATTCTTCCTTTACTGTTTCGTGGGTTACAGACAAAGAAACGGTAGGATCCGTCACCCCCTTCTCAGTCACCAGCGGTCCATCAACCGTACATTGGGTAAAAATCGAAAATTTGGACGCGGATAAAACGTATAATTATAAAATAAGCTCCGGTGGACAGGAGTTTGACAACAGCGGCATTGCCTGGAGCCAAAAGACGGCTACGGCAGGAGCAACCAGCGGCCAGTCACAAATTTTGTCTGGGTCAGTGACAACTCCGTCGGGGCAACCGGCGAGCGGGGTATTAGTCTATGTAAGCGCCGGAGGCATCGACCCAGTTTCAGCTCTAACCACTTCAAGCGGCAACTGGATTACCACCCTGCCGGCTGAGGGCCTGACTCAAACCTCTCCCTTACTCGAAATTTTTGTCCAGGGTGGCGGCCTCGGAGTCGCATCGGCCAAAGTTTTCCCGGGTACGGCCAATCCTACACCAACTATTATTCTTGGCCAAACTCATGATTTCAGAAACCAGCCCGCAAATCAAGATACGACACTGCCCGAAGCAAATCTTGCGTTACCAGAGGATGCAACCGAATCCGCTCAATCCGGATTTGAAGTCGGAGATACAGCAACAAAATCATCCCAAGTTGTCACATTGGAAAGCATCGACGAGGGCGAGGTCATAACCACTGATTCCCCCGAATTTTTCGGCGAGGGGCCCGTGGGAACCGAAATCACAATCACCATCGAGTCCACACCACAAACGGATACCGTGACGGTTGATTCCTCGGGTGAGTGGGACTGGACCCCCCCTGATAATCTTGAG
>MGGO01000028.1:0-1322 GCA_001792465.1 Candidatus Woesebacteria bacterium RIFCSPHIGHO2_01_FULL_44_10 | reverse complement strand
CCGGAACACAAACCCCTACACCAAGTCCGACAGCAACACTAAAGGCTACTGCTAAAGCAACTGCGACGCCGTCTGCCACCCCGGCAACCGGATCGGCAACACCCGTGGCCGGAGTAGCCGCACCAACACTCGGACTTTTGATTATGGGAGTTGGATTTATTGGATTGGGAATTTTCTTCCGTAAGACAGCCATTAGTCAAAGTTGACTTCTCTTTGGGAAAAACACTATTATGAAAGTGAGTCTATGGATCAACCTGCGCCGCCACCCGTTCCTACGCCGCCAATAACAACTGTTACTACTGATCAACCCAAAAAAGGTTGGTTCGGCAACAAAAAAGTTATTCTAACCATCTTGGGTATTTTGTTTTTGATCGGAGGGGTCGGCGTTGGCGTTTTCCTGGTTCAACAACAGCAGGAAATCAGAGAAAGAGCCCAGGTTGTAGAATCACCTTCTCCTAGCCCAACAGTGACCCCAACGCCGTCGCCAAGCCCAACCGCTACACCCACTTCCGGTGGTCAATGTACGGAGGTAAAAGCTTATGACACCACATGGAACCTTTTGACAAGCACAGATTTGGGTAAACTTGAGGCGGGAGATACGGTCCGCTTTACAGTTTTAGGAACCGCAACCCAAGGAACTTTTGACGCGGCCAGATTTACAATTAATGGAAGCTTAAAACCTCAGGTTACAACCAAAAAACCCAACACCAATGATTTTTATTACGAATATACTCTCCCCGCCGGAGTCACCAGTTTTGAAATCAAAGCCGAATTGCATCACGCTGGGCTTGATCTGTGGCTATGAAAAGCAAAGTTACAACAATTCTAATTATCATCGTGGTCTTAGTCCTAGCTGGAATAGCTATTTTTACCGCCCTAAGACTTTTTCAAACCAGACGCGAAGCGGTTGCCCCCACCGCACCGGAAAGTCGTCCCCAAGCCGCCGCCGCACCCTATGCTTACTGCAGCAGTTTTGGTTGTTGGCGAAACCCTGACGGGAGTCCTGGGACAGCTTGGATAACCGGTAAGGAAGGTGTCAGTCCTGCAGGACTTACAACCCCGCAGGTCGTCGAAGCGGATGGTACTACCCAGTACCAAATTCAAACCAACGTCTGGTTTACAAGGCTGGGGCCTGACGTGATTAAAGACCAGCGCGCCTGGATTAACCATCAAGGCGATAATGCAAACAAGCCCAGGGGGCTCTTCAGGTGGTCGGCAACCAAGGCAATTCTTGATATCATACCAAGCAAAAAAGGTGAGATTATTTCCTGTCAGTGCGCTTATGGAGATTGCAACCCGGGTGCTGGCTTTGCAGTTATTGA
>MGGO01000027.1:5836-10696 GCA_001792465.1 Candidatus Woesebacteria bacterium RIFCSPHIGHO2_01_FULL_44_10 | reverse complement strand
ATAAGTCAATGGTTAAAATTAAAAATTACAAAGATCTCTTAGGGAAAATTGAGGAAGTAACCAAACAAAAAGAGCTGGATTTGTCAGCCGGGGAGGACTTATCAATTGCGATCATGAACCTCATTTCCATTGAAGAACATTTGTTTTTTACTTCCCAAAAAACCGGTAAAGAAAAATATCTTGATCTTTTAAATGAGGTTAGAAAAATGCGCGCTTCCCTCTTGAGGGAAATTATTAAAGATTATGAAGGGGAGGTTTGGTGTATCAGTAAACACCTGCTTGCCGCCAGCATGCGAGTCATGGAAGTGGGTACCAAGGAACTCAAGAAAGCCAATAAAAAGAAAGCGGTAGATTTATTTCAAAAAGCTTACCAACTTTATAGCCTTTTCTGGGCCATTAATTTACAAGTAGTAAAAGTAGAGCAAGTAGAGAAAGTAGAACAGGAAAAGAGAGAGGATAAGTCGGTTTTTGCAAAAATCGGTGAGATGGTTCAAAAAGCAATTGACTGTTGCAAGGAGTAGCTCTAGTCCTGATAAACTTCCATTGTTCTCTCCGGCCCTTTATTGCGAAATTCGTCGATGAAGAAATTGATTCGCTCGGCATCAAACTCATCAAATTTATCCAATTTAGTCCAAGCAGTCAAAGCAATTTTAGTGTCCAAACTTGGTCGCGGTGTGACGATGATTTTGTTTTTTTGACTTTCCTCCCAAATGGCAACCACTTTAGAAATCAGGTCTTTGCACTCTGGGTTCTCTTGTTCACAGTTATAAGAAATAATTACATAACCGTGTTCGAGCGAGTGAACCAAATTACCATCAAGGAGCGGCTCTTCGTAGACACCGGCCTTGGTCCATTCCTCATAATGCGGGCCGGAAGTGGGAGGATTACTGTTATATTCCACCTGGGTATCACTCTTAACGTGATTTTTACCCTGATCGGTAATAGTTTGAACGTTGGCCATCAAGGGATTTTCCGGTTTGGCCTCTTGAGGCTTTTTGCCAAAAACCAAATAACCCCCAACCGCCACTCCCAATAAAACCAAGATTAGCAAAAATTTTTTCATCTAAAGCTCATAAATTTGAGAATATTTCTCTCTAATATACTTCAAAAAATGCTTCGGCGATAGGGCGTGCCCAGTGACTTTTTTGACTAATTCATCCGGCCAGTAAAGCGAGCCGTATTGATGGATGTTACTTCTCAACCACGATAGGATCGTGCCAAACTCCCCCTTCTCAACCAGATCTTCAATCACCAACTTCTTTCTCATTGCCGCGGCAAACTGGGCCGCGTAAAGATTGCCCAAAGTGTAGGTCGGGAAGTAGCCAAAACTGCCGTGTGACCAGTGAATATCCTGCAAGACCCCTTCCCGGTCCGTGGCCGGAACAATTCCCAAATACTTTTTCATTTTTGTCCGCCAGATTTCCGGCAAGTCGTCGGGCTTGATTTTTTTGTTCATCAGCGCGTTTTCAATTTCAAACCGCAAGACGACATGCAGATTGTATGTAACTTCATCTGCTTCAACTCTAATAAGTCCTGGTCTGACGTCATTGACCGCAGCAAACAGTTCTTCAGTAGAAGTTTTTCCAAGCTGGCCAGCATAGAAAGCTTGAAATACGGGAGCTATAAACTTCACAAACTCCATGCTTCTTCCAACTTGGTTTTCCCAAAATCTGGACTGACTCTCATGAATTCCCAAAGACACTCCACCCTGCAGCGGGGTGTTAGTGTACTCCTCACTAACCCCCTGTTCATACATTGCGTGGCCGGCCTCGTGCATTACCCCCATCAGTGAATCCAAAAAATCATTTACGTGATAGTGGGTGGTAATGCGAATATCGTGCCGCCCCAGTTTGGTTTCAAAAGGGTGCGGCGCGGTATCAAGCCTGCCGGCATCCAGGTCATAACCCATTTTCCTCAATACATACAAAGCAATTTGTTTCTGATCTTGTTCGGGATAATTTTTGTCCCCGCCGACTAGTCCGCTTTTATTTTTAAACCTTTTTGTTTTTTGAATTTGCTTGATCAAAGTGGTCAACTCCGGCTGAAGCCCATTAAAAATTTTCCCGCAAAACTCAGCCGTTAGCCCCGGTTCATATAAATCCAAAAGAGCGTCATAGGGATTTTTCTTGTAGCCCAGATGGTTAGCAATAATAAGGTCAAGATCTATTATTTGTTTCAAGTGAGGTAAAAAATCTTTGAAATTATTCTCCTCTTTGGCTTTCTTCCAAGCCATAAAAGCCTTGCTTGTGGTCTCTACTTCCTTAATGATAATTTCTTTGGGGACCTTGTAATAGAATTTGGCCGAGTCGCGCAGATTTCTGACAATAGCTTTTTCTTTTTGATCCAATTTGGAAACATCAACATCTTCGATTATCGATCTAAAGTCTTTAGCTAGCCAAAGATCGGTACGAATTGAGGTCAGGTAAGCCAGCTGGGCAGCTCTTTCTTCCGAGGCTTTAGGTGGAAGGTTCACTTCCAAATCCCAGTGGGCTAGGGCCGAAACTTTTCCAAGCAGGGAGATTTGTTTATAATGCTCAAGAAGCTTTCGGATTTGCTTATTCATTAATTTCTTTTTCAATTAAACTCTTGAAGGCATCGTAGTTTTTGGGATTGGTAATTCTTTTGCCATTCATAAAAAAAGTTGGAGTGGCGTTTATCTTCAAGTCCAAAGCCGAGTCTAAATCATCTTTGACTTTTTGATTGACTTCATCACTGGCCAAATCATTTGCAAACTTTTCGATATCAAGCTCAAGGTTGGTGGCGTATTCGATAAATTTGGATGTCGGATCGTCGAGTTCGCTCCAATCAGCTTGGTGCTCAAAAAGGGCGTTGTGCATCTCCCATAATTTACCTTGCAAACCCGCCGCTTCAGCCGCCTGGGCGGAAACCAAGGCGTTTTTATGAATACTAGTTAAGGGAAAATGCCGGTAAACCAGTTTCAGGTTGTCGCCAAAATCATCCTTAATCTGATTAATCAGTGGATAGTAAGCAGCGCAGGCCGGGCATTGAAAATCACTGTATTCAATCAAAGTCACTTGAGCCAAATCCTCTCCTTTTACCCAATCCTCGGGACTCACCTCCACCAATGCTTGAGGTTTGCTGCCAAGAAGCCTCAAACCTCCAAAAACCAACCCTGCCACAACAATCAAAAAAACAACGGTATTGCGCAGTGATTTTACGGTTTCCTGATTCACAATAGAAGAATTTTACAACAGTTCTCTAATTCTGGGAAGTGCAGCTTTGATTGCCCGTTCACGATGGGTCAAGTACTTATTTTTCGCTTTACCTGATAAACGATGAATTTCCCCCAATAACATTCCGTCTTCACCAAACTCGGGTACAAAAAACAAAGACTCAAAAGGAAACCCTTTCATTAAATAATTAAGATCTGCTTGATCAAGAATGAAGCCTTTTAAAGTTCCCTCCCATAATTCAATACCGATACCGGGGATTCCCAACGCGACTACTGTTCTAAATTTGGCCGAACGTTCTTCAGGTACAACCCCTGTCAACTTTTCTAAACAATAATTGATAATCCCCATGTCAGTCATGCGCGTTCCATCCCAACGCCGAACGTGTATTCCCGGCTCCCCACCTAAGGCGTCAATTTCCACTCCTGTATCATCGGCAAGAACCACAATATCGTCCCGACTACCTGCAAATATGCCATCACTTTAAGGGTTGCATTTTCTTCTAACGTATTGCCGGTTTCGTCAACATCAAGGACAATACCCAAATCTTGAGGTGAAATAATGTTTATCCCATGCGTTTTCAAGTATTTACCAACCTCGTAAATTTTCCCGGAATTATTAGTGGCGTACAAAAGTCTTTCAGCCATTTTTTGAAGAAACAATTGTCGGCGGGTTGATATTAAAATCAGTATAGCGCCACCATGTGGGTGTAAACTCCAAAAAAATTGTTCCTGGATCACTCTCAAACTCCTTAGAGCTTGGGTTTTTTACGTAATGGATCTTTTTTATTTCTGCAACAGCTTGAGGATCGGAAACAACTTGGATCTTGCCCTCCATTTGCAAAGTAATCCATTCTTCCTCACTAAAACCAACCACAACCGCAGCTTTCTTCGGAATCCCGTCCAACAAATCTTCACATTTGCTCCCTGCTTTATCAGCAGAAAAATAAAAAGCTAAAGGAGATCCCAGGTGAGAAAAATGCATGGCTGCCGAATGAGGCGTTCCATCTTTCAAAAGCGTTGTAAGACTGCAGACTCTTTCTTTTCTTAGAAATTCTAAGACTTTCTGATCCATCCTATTGAATATACAACAACCTTAAGTCTTTAATTGACTTGGCTTGCTTTCTGTTCCCCATTACTTTCCACGGTTTACAGAGCAAACACCCAGCCCGAGCGGACTTTGGTTTCTTTCTTTTGTAGTTCATAAACTACATCCTTAAGACTGCTTTGTGGACGGTGCGTTTTAAGGGGTCAAGAGTCAAACCTAAAGCTTCGAGGGTATAAACACCCAAGAGTTTATCGTCGTCCTTTTCCCCAAAAAGTACGGGAGCGGCCGACTCAATCCCTTCATATTCATAAAGAGCGTTCCCAACTTTCCTCTTGATAATCGTCCCATCGGCTAGAGAGAACTCTTCTTCCCTTTGCGGGGCTATTCCCAGTTTTCTAAGAACGGTCGAGGGGACAACTGTGTAGGTCGCCCCCGAGTCAACCAGAAATTTACTTTCGTACGTTTTTGTGGGGGAACGCGGATTTTTAACTTTCAGTTGAACGTTAGTCACTCCCATATACCTCAATTATAACATACGTCACTACAATAAAAATCCAAAAATCAAAATGATAATCAAGTTAGCCAGCCAGTAAAGGGTAGCTTTCTGCTTGGAAAGGGATGC
>MGGO01000027.1:3995-5741 GCA_001792465.1 Candidatus Woesebacteria bacterium RIFCSPHIGHO2_01_FULL_44_10 | reverse complement strand
AAAGCAAGTATTGTAAAAATAATCTGGAAAAAGGCACTGTGGAAAACAAGTTGTTTGCGCTCACTTCTGGTCATATAAAGCAGGTTCAGAATCGGTAGCCATTCTCTCTTGGCCAGCATAAAATTCACTCTTTGACTAGTTAATTCATGGGGGCGAGAAGCATACACATAAATTAGGTGATCAACGTCCGGCAAAAACGTGCCCACTAAACCCCCAAACAGAAACAATAAGTAACGAAATTCAAAGTATTGCCTAAAGAGGGCAATGAAAATGAAAAAGGCAACTAAAAAAGAAAAGTGAATTACCAGTTCCCGCTTCATTGGACAGTACTTTTATTTTAGCAGATGGCGAGACAAATCGACATGGAGTCGGTCTTTAAAGGTCACCCCTTCCGCTTCGAGCCGCCGGCGTTGCTCGCCCGCGCCGTCAAAAGCAAAGCTATTTGCTAGTCTCCCCTCTCTGTTTACTACTCGATGGCAGGGAGTGGTTGCATCTTTGTTGGCATGCAAAGCATGACCTACACGTCTGGCGTCTTTAGTACTCAACTTTTCGGCAATCTGGCCATAAGTCATAACCTTTCCCTTGGGAATTTTTCTAACTATTTCATATACTTTCTCAAAAAAGTTATTTTGCTTTAGCATCTTTTTCTTTTTTTAGCTGACCAAGCCTCCACATGAACAGTGCCCCAGGATTTCTTGCCCCCGCGTCTTTGACAAAGCTTTTAGCGGATTCCATCAAGCCCCGCGGTGTTTCTTTAGCCAGCTTAATGTAAAGGCTTTTGTGTTTAATATCTCCCAATTCTTCTGCCAGTTCATAGCCATACTGCTGAAATTCTCGGGAAATATATTTATCCTCATCAATCTGGTACTTACTTATAATGTCACCAACTTTTTGCATATTTCTTCAATCACCACATTTACTTTGTCCAGCTCTTCTTGATTAAAATTTTGCAGTACATAGTCCTCTCCAGGAATTCTATCTTGCGGATCACGGTTGTCCACCCCAATCCGCACATGCCAAAAATCTTTACTACCCAGAGCGTCGTAAATAGAGTTCAGGCCTTTGTGATCCTTCGGGCCTTTGCCCTTTTGGATTTTGTATTCTCCAAGATTGATATCCAAATCATCGTGGATAACATACAAATAATTAATGGTTAATGAATAACGGTTAATTAATCTTCTAATTACCGATCCTGAATTGTTCATAAAAACACCCGTTTTTTTGACAACCACATTCTTCGGTAACTTTCTTTTTTCCAACCCATCAACGACCATATGGCCAACATTATGACGGTTGTTTCTGTACTTCTCTCCCGGATTCCCAAGCCCGACAATCAATTTCATTGAAGTAATTCTATCACTTCTTCGTCAGTAATTTGAGGAAAATCGCGGTAAAACTGGCCGACGGCAAGGAAATCTGGCGGTGTTTCCAGAACTACAATTTTGTCGACAAGCCTGTTTAATCTTTTTATCGTATCTTTTGGACCCACGGGCAGAGCCAAGACAATCTGCCCAACCTTCTTACCCCGCAAATGTTTAATCGCAACTTCAACTGTGGCGCCGGTTGCAACTCCATCGTCAACCAGGATTACTGCCTTCTTCTTTAAATCAACTTCACTTTTGAATTTTGACTTGTATTTTCGAATTTTAACTTTTGACTTTTGAATTTGCTTCTGAAGTTCTTTACCAGTTATCCCTAATCTTTCGATCAACTCATCATCCAGAACCGCTTCTCCCTTTGGGCCGA
>MGGO01000027.1:0-3962 GCA_001792465.1 Candidatus Woesebacteria bacterium RIFCSPHIGHO2_01_FULL_44_10 | reverse complement strand
TACACCCCCTCGTGGAATTCCCAAAACCACAACTCCGGGATGCCCACAGGCCAGAAGTTTTTCAGCCAGAAGTTCACCGGCTTGCTCTCTGGTTTCAAACACTTACTTTTTTGCTAAAAGCTGCCTTGCGATTTTCCCAAAAAGCGGCACTTCCCACTCGTTTCCTTGCCAAGCTTTATAGATCAAAAGTAGCCACAGAACAAACCCTACTAAGCCAACCAATGGAACTAGCGGTAAAAGAATTATGGTCAAACCCAGTGCCCACTGCAAAGCAAAAAGACCAACAAAGGTAACTATTGACTGCATCGCGTGGAATTTGACAAAACTGTCACTTTCTAAAACCAGAAAAATTACACCCGTGACTGGCCCTAAAACATAAGAAAGTGCTGCGGCTGTATTTTTACCTAAACCTGTTCCGGATTTTGCTGCCATCTCTCCTCACCCCCTACTTATCTAATCTTTTCAAAAAAAACCCCGCTGGTCAATGGCTTCTTTCACAAGAATTCCACCACCACAAAAATTAGATAAAGCAGAAGCAAAAACCCTGCTTCCCAGCGATCGAGACGATGTTTGGTTCGAATTAAAAGCCAAAACAGCAAAAAAATCACGACAAAAGCGATTCCGGCAATAATATTTTCATCGAGGGCCATAATCTCTACCGGGGCAATCGTCGCCACCAGACCAATCACCAGCGTCGAGTTGGCAATAATTGACCCCAAAATATTGCCAAAAAACATCGACGGTGTACGGTTGGCGAGGCTCTTGAAAGAAAATGCCAGCTCGGGCAGGGTCGTGCCGATTGAGAGAATAATCAGACCAACTAAGAAAACAGGGATATTAGCCACACTTGCAAATTGTTTGGCCAAGCGAACGATAATATCGGCGGAAAAAAGAACCAGGGCCAGGCCGATAAAAAGCCGGCCGTAATTTCTGGCTTTTGCCATATCAACGTGATTGACTTGGTGTAAAAGTCCAACAAAGAAGCTTTCTTTTTTGTGCTCCTCGGCAATCTCCAAATAGCGCTCGCGGAAAAGACTGGTGACATAGGCTCCGTAGGTAGCCAAAAGAATCAACCCATCAACGCGGGAGAGCCTGCCGTCGATGGCCAATAAAAGAGGTAAAACTCCGGCCACCAGAGCCATAAAAACGTCCTTTTTAAGGTAATCACCAACAACATTGACCCGACCGGTAATAAACGCCGAAAGACCAGCCACGAGACTGATATTGGCGATGTTGGCCCCTAGGACATTGCCAAAAGATAAATTGGGCGTGCCACCCAGAGCCGAGGTCAGCCCCACAAAAAGCTCTGGCAGGCTCGTCCCAATGGCCAAAACCAGGGCTGAAATGGCAAAAACTCCGGCCTGTAAGGCATGGGCTAAGCGCCGGACGGCTACAATCACCATCTCGGCTGATTTGATAAGAATCGCCGAAAAGAAAAAAAGTAAAAAAATTAATGCCGGAATCATA
Organism: Candidatus Woesebacteria bacterium RIFCSPHIGHO2_01_FULL_44_10; assembly: GCA_001792465.1. Classification (GTDB taxonomy): domain Bacteria; phylum Patescibacteriota; class Microgenomatia; order UBA8517; family UBA8517; genus 2-01-FULL-44-10. The sequence continues at coordinate 2,495 of MGGO01000027.1, read as the reverse complement.
CTTTCTTAATGTTAACTAATTCTTTGGTAACTTCAACTAAAACAAACATCGACACTGAGGCGGCCAAAATTACGCCCCACTGCATTGGCGCTAAGCTTGTGATGCGCAAAAAACTTCGCGAGGCCTCAAAAAAATAAGGCGTGATTTGGAAAGCCAGTCCCCCCAAAACAGCTAGGTTAAGCCAAGTGTTCTCAAGCGGCTTTTGGCGCCAGACCGGCCGGTCTAGAGTCCGGATCGAGTAGACATAAAAAAGTGAGTTTAACCCCAACACTCCAAAGGCCATTGACCGCGCCAGTATCTCGTCCCCCGAGCTGCGATAAAAAATGACAAAAACAGCCAAAGCAATTAATCCGCCCGCCAGAGAGACAATCAAAATCAGATACTTCATCCAGGGCGCGGCAAGGGCTTCGTCGGCGCTCCTGGGCTTTCTTTTCATAATGTCTGGGGCTTTGGGATCAATGGTTAAGGCCAAGTCCGGAAAGCCGTCAGAAACAATATTGATCCACAGAATCTGGCCGGCAGTCACCGGGAGAGGGAGCCGCAAAATAATCGTTCCCAAGACTGCCACAATCTCGCTGAAAGCGTCGCACATGAGATAAAGAATGATTTTTCTTATATTGTCAAAAATGCCCCGCCCCTCCTCGACTACGGCAGCGATTGTCGCAAAGCTGGAGTCAAGAAGAACCAGATCGGCAATCTCTCGGGCCACGTCGCTGGCCTCACCAACGACAATGCCAATATCGGCCTTTTTGAGAGCCGGGGCATCATTGACTCCATCCCCCATCATGGCCACGACTTCACCATTGGCTTTGAGCGCTTCGATAATTTTTAGTTTTTGTTCCGGTGTAGTGCGAGTAAAAAGCCTTGTCCTGAAGTCTGCCGAAGGATCTAATCGTTTGGCCAGCTGCTCTATACTTATTGTCGCCAGTTTCTCGCCTTCGATCACTTCCCTCTCGTCAACTTCGATCCCTAAGTTGCGCACGATAGAAAGGGCCGTATCTTTATAATCACCGGTAATTACAATTAGCTTTATGCCGGCATGTGTAGTCTCCTCAAAGGCTTGCCTCACCCCAGCTCTCACCGGGTCGCTAAAAGCCAGCATTCCCACCCACTCCAGACCACTTTTAACGTCACCCGTGGCAATCCTTTTTTCACCGTCGGCGACAGTCTTTCTGGCCATACCAATTAACCTTCGACCCTGTCCGGTCAACGTTTTTATTTGTTCTTTGATCTCTGATTTCTGATCTCTGCCTAGATTCGTCCAATCCAGTAAATATTCGGGCGCGCCGTTGACAAAAAGCGTGTTTCCGCCAGCCGGCGGACCTCCTCCTTTATTAAGGTAGGCCGCAAATCTGTCCTTGGGGGAAAAAGGAATCGAATCCAAGCGACGGTGCTTTTTGACTAAACCTTGATATTGTTTTCCCCACTCGTGGGCGGCGATAACCAGCGGATCGTCTAAGTCATTGGCAACAACCGCTTGCTCGGCCAAGTCATCCGTTTCTCCAAGCACTTCTATAACCCGCATTTTTCCTTCAGTCAAAGTCCCCGTTTTATCAACACAAATCGTGGTCACTCCTCCCAGGGTCTCGGCAGACTCGAGATTACGGATTAATCCTTTTCTTTTTAAAATCCGCTGCATCCCGATGGCCAGAACTACGGTTAGACCAACCAACAAACCTTCAGGAATGGCCGAAACCGCCAGAGCCACAGAAGTAGTAAACATCTCAAAAACATTGTTGCCGCCCACAAAACCGATCACAAACACAAAAGCGGTCAGCGCAAAAACGAGAATCGATAAATCCCGACTCAACTTTTTAACCTGCTTTCTTAAAGGAGTATCCTCGGCTGGCTCTTGGATGGTGAGGGCAATCGATCCGATTCTGGTTTTACCTCCCGTGGCGGCAACTTCCATAAAGCCCCGGCCCCCGGAAACAATTGTGCCCATGAAAATTTCTTCTTGGTCTTTTTTGGAAACCGGAACAGATTCTCCGGTTAAAATTGCCTCGTCAACAAAGAAACGGTTGGCTTCAACCATCTTGCCGTCGGCCGGAATTTTGTCGCCCTGGGCCAACACTACAGTGTCGCCGGGAACAATGTTCTCAATACCAATTATCTTTTGTTTTCCGTCACGAATTACTTTGGCTTGGGGACGAACCAATTTTTTAAGCGCTTCCAAGGCACGGCCGGCCCGGCGCTCCTGGATAAAACCCAGAAAAGTGTTAATAATTACAGCACTACCAATAATACCCGCGTCAGAAATGTGACCAATAATTACGGTGATAATTGCTGCAACCAGAAGGATATAAACGAAAGGGTTTTTAAGCTGAGACAAAAAGATTTTGACGTCCGACGGCGGCGGCTTTTCCGGCAGCTCGTTGGGGCCAAATTCGGTTAATTTTTGTTCAGCTTGGCTTGAAGTCAGTCCTCTAATGTCCTCATCGGGCATATTTCATCCTACCATAAGATCCTTGATTTCGGAGAGAGTGGTAGCTTGG
>MGGO01000026.1:22266-24082 GCA_001792465.1 Candidatus Woesebacteria bacterium RIFCSPHIGHO2_01_FULL_44_10 | reverse complement strand
GCAAACAAGAAAATCTCTGTGAAAAGGTAGACAGTACCTAATACACCCAAGAACTCTCCGCTTTCTAAAGACCTGTCGTTTTCCCACAAGTTTTTATATACAACTCCTTCTTTCCAGTCCTGTGGAATTGCTAAGTAGTGTATAAATTGACCGCTTTGATAAAACCGCCAGAATTCATAATGTGCGTAATCGGTCCAGTCTAACCACGCCTGCCAGAAGCTATCTCCTGGCTCAAGTGCAGTATCTTCACCTTTTCTTTTCGGTATATGGGGGTAGTCCCACCCTCTAAGTTCAACAGAGTTGTTCACCACTAAATCCCTGCACCTTGAGAGAGGCTTTATTGTACTATCACCCAATGGTTCGAATAATATCCTCCAGTAACCTTTGCTTTTTATCTTTTCAAGTATCTGCTTGCTTGTCATAAGTCGCCCCTTTCTCTTTTTAGCCTCTCTTCTATTGCTTTCATCATAAGTTTAGCATCATCAGATGAAGGTAAAACAAACCCGATATCTTTAGCTCGTTTTGCCGACTGTACAACTGCTCTTTCGATTAGGTCTCTCATATCAAATGAGTTTGAGATTACAGCGCTGTTAGGTCTTCCATCCCTGTTTCTGTAGTAAATGCAACCCCGCTTAGTATCATCACTATCCTTTTTGCAAATCACAGGAATATCTCTAAAGGGTTCTATTGTGAGAATCGCATACTCCACCCCCTTTTTATCTTTCAGCGGTTTAACTGATACTTGGACATAAGGGTCCGCGAATTTAGACATGTCATCCATAATGCCATCAGTGGTGTATGTTTTTTTATGTTCTTCAAAAATTCCCTGACGCGTATAACTTCCATCTTTTTCTTCCACTACCCCTATCACTATAGTTCCTCCACCTTGGACATTAGCCATTGCAAGTATATCTTTTGCAAAAGTGTTCATACTCCATGGACAGGATTTTTTAAAATCTAAGGATTGAGTCTCAGTTCCCCCATCCAGTACAATTTCAAGGTCTTCTGTTCTCATACCGATATTATCTCACTGAAGTTCAAGTACCTCTACCTCGAATTTTTAATTTTTTACATCGCGGACTTTTAAGACATTAAATAGGCAATGGAATCCTAAAAATTTGGGTGGGGTGGGTCACCTTCAAATTTTCAAATGATGAGTTTTAACGTACGGCGACCTTGCTTTGATTATTTGTCCTAACTTATTTCTTTCAATTATCAGTCGCGCTTTTCTAAGTGGAGGTAAGTATAGTTTGAAGCTAAATGGTGCAAATTGTAGGTTTTGGTCTTGCCAGTCCCAACTTTTAAGTTACTCATTACACTATCCCACTATATCATTTTTTAGATTCGGAGAACTTTTTTGTAATTTCTGGTAAATGTTTTAACTTACATTCACGGCAAGTTGCTGATCCCGAAACACAATTGGTATACATATCTGTTGCCTCGTTGTAATCTATTAACGTATTTGCAATCTTGAAAAAAGAGCACCTCAACGGCTCGCCTCCCAAAACACGTTGCTCTTCAATGGTCTTTCTTCCCCCAGAAAAAGCCCTGCTCATTTTTCTAGAAACCTGGTCCGAGTCGTCGCTCAAAAAAACCGTAGAGTTTGGATCTTTAATTGACATACGTTTTTCTGGTCCTTCTAGGCTTGGAAGCAACATTCGATAAGAAAAGGTGGGCATTTGTAATTCTAATTTACGAGCAATAATTTTTGTCATTTCCGCATGCGTAATCTGATTAATATCGGATAGTACTATCGTCGGCTGCTCAGGATGAAGAATTGACGGGTATAAAAACGTTGCAACCATCATTGAAACAA
>MGGO01000026.1:7268-22260 GCA_001792465.1 Candidatus Woesebacteria bacterium RIFCSPHIGHO2_01_FULL_44_10 | reverse complement strand
TCTGCGACACAGAAATTTCATTATTCCATCCATATAGCTGGAGTAGTTTATTTAACTTTATCTGTTCTGAAACTCGATCCTCTAATAGGCGAAGCCCATCATCGGCCTTATCTGACAAGAACGTAGATTTTGCAGGAAGCGTGGATTGAGTAAAATGTGCATAAAACCTAGAAAAAACTGACATATTTTCTTTAAGTTCCTCTCGGTTAATAGCTTTTCCTGATTCGTGGCTAGCAAATACAAAAATCGGGGTTCCTCCTTTGCTCTGAAGCCACGACAATTCCTTCATAGTGGTAAGGTGGCCCAGATGATGTCTCTGTGTTGGTCTCATCCCGACAAGAATTGAAAATTTCTTCTCACCCATTATGGCCCTGAAAATTGGTCCTGGATTCTGCAGAGTCCACACTCCCAACTTCAAAAAATCTTCACGAAGTTCACCAAATTCATCTTGTCTATCCAACTCGTCACAAAGAGGCACTAATCCAAACTGAGATGTTTTGACCTTTTCTAGCTCTGATGTTTGTCTCGCAACTTGTATAGACCAATTTTCTACTGACATAAGATTTATTTATTAGCCCCCAATCCAGCCATTTTCTTTACAAACAATTTCATCTCTGCCAACGCCTTTGGGTCTTTACAATACTGATCAGATTTTTGGATATATGTGTCCAAAAAATATGGAGAGTTATGAAGATAACTTCCAGTAGACCAAAACCTAGCTATGGATTTAATTAGAATCAAATGGAGTTCATCATCACCTGGGGTGTTGAGATAACTATAACCGTTTCCATGAGAAGATACTCGTTTTGTGGCAATTAATGTTTGTGGTATCGTCTCCTCCATCCGTCTCCACAAATCAGAAAACCTGGGATGATTAAAATAACGCATGAAATAGTTTGCATACCATGGACAGATATGAAAACGGGCTAATATTGTGTCTGCTACCAAATTTGCTGAGGTGGATAATTTAGCTCCCCTTTGTTTACCAATGCTAGATGCGAAATCCGCAATAAATTCACACGCGACCCTGAAAATAAGATCTTGATCGGCATCGTTTTTCGAAATTACGATATGTGGATTAAGTACTTTACCGCTAAAATAGCCTCCGTATTTTTTCGCTTCACCGTCGGCAATAAACTCCTTTCTACTCAAGATATACAACGTGACAGGATGTCCCTCAAACTCAGATTGTATCCTACCCACAGAATCGATATTATCGCAAACATAGAGCAAATCCAAATCACTTTTTTCATTTTGTAAATTTAATACAAAACTTCCATAACAAACCCAGAAGCCTCTCTCTTCTTGTTCAAAATGCCTTTCCAGAGAAATTTTACTCACCGATCGTGAAATAAATTCGTAACTAGTTGGTGAAATAAATTCTTTGTACATTTCTATATTGAAAAATCAAAGACGCTATTATCTAAGTTAGATACAGATCTATTTGCCGTGATCACCCCCTGTGCCAATAGCGGAACAGCAAAAACTTCACGATTCCATATACCCAAAAATCTTAAATCTCCTAAGTATAGAGCGGCTAAATATTTATTTATATCTCGTCTTGCACCTTCATCTAAATTTTCACCAAATGTTTTCTCTAAAAGTTGAAATGCTGACTGTGGATAACTTTGGAAATGATTCGGTAAAAAGGCATGATAATTTAGTTCTACTCCTCTGTTTGTAACACTAATCAACGGTCTCTCTTTTAATGTGATGCAACGAGTAAACCACCAACCATAGAGATGACTGGCCATCATTCGCCAATCATGGTTGGGCCCTGACCACTCCCAATCCACACAATACCAACTCTTGTTAGCCTCTCTACCAACAATTATGTTGCTTGGTTGCGGATCACCATGACAAGTAACACCAAAAGAAGGAGTCCCAATATTTGAAATGTTCTCAAGCATTTGCGCTATGGATGGATATTCTTCTCCGTTCACATATATATTCTTATCCCAAATGTTAGAAAGTTTCACATCCATTATAGTTTTCTCATAAAGTCCCTTTGCTATCCTTTCTATGCGTTTAGAGAAGTCTCTCGGACAAAGATCTTTGTTAAAAGGAAAAGTTTTAGAATTTTTCCACACAGTAATAAAAGAGCTAACTGCATCCTCCCAAATAGAAAGTAACTGATCGTGTGGAAGATCTCCGTTTATAATTAGATTGTGTAGAGTATGCACACCGTTACATTCTGAAATAATTGTTTCGAAACCTTCTACATCCCCCGTCCATAGAATCTCCGGTAAATGACTAGGTATATATTTTGCTAAAATATCTCTTTTTCTAACTTCGTCTGATAACGAGATTCTTGTGTCTCTAGCGCATTTAACTGCATAGAGAAATTCTGTATCAGCGGATTTAAATATCGAAACCCTTGCTCCAGAGCTACCTGGAGGAGAAATTAATATCAACTCTGAATTAAATTTATTTTCGAAAAGAGCGTTCATTGCTTTTGTTGAAATACGAACTGCATCAAACGTTATTTGATCTCTTCTTTCCATTTTCCTTATTTTGGGGTAGTTATTGACGTTTTCGTGAGGACAGGGACACAAAAACTGACTCTAGTGTTTTGGTGGCATTTTGCTTCGCCACTTCTCTGCCCTTAGCTAGCACAGAAGGGATATAGCTTGGGTCTTGTGTAATTTCTTTTCGTCTTTTTTGGAAATTCTCCAAAAATTCTACAACAATATCCGTCATCAGCTTTTTAAAATCTCCCATAACGGCAGTGCCTGACATATGAGCAGCTATAATCTCGTCTAACACCCTCGCTCTTTCTGGGTCAAAATTTAGCCCTTTTGCTAATTCAATATGGCTTGCTATTATTTCATTCATTTCTCCTGCCATTCCAGTAACTGCTCGCTTGATTTTTTTTGCTGCAATACTTGGTTCATCCGTAAGAAATATTGCTCCTTCAGGTTGAGACTTACTCATCTTACCTACACCATTTAACGATTTAATTCTAAGAGCTTTAACTGCATAAGTCTTTGGGACTACAAATGTATCGGTTTGACCATATGTCTGATTGAAACTGCTGGCTAGATTGCGCGTTACTTCCATATGAGAAACTTGATCCTCCCCAACAGGAATTACCGAAGCTTGTTGCAAGAGAATATCTGCTGCCATCATAATTGGGTAACATGTCAAAAGAAGATTTGCTCTCTCTGGATGATCATGATCTTTTAATTTGTCCTTCAATGCAGGCACACGCATTGCCTGTGAAACAGTCATGTGGCGCATTAAAAGCAAGGTTAGTGTTGAAACCTCCCCCAGTAATTCTGATTGTACAAAGATATCTACTTTAGAAGGATCTAAACCTAACGCCAGATAATCTGCCACAACTTCTGGTGTGAAGTGTCTAACTGTATCGTACTCATTATCTGTCAAGGCGTGGATATCCGCAACAAAGACCATGGTTTTATGCTCCCGTTGAAGATCAAGAAGCGGCCTAACAGCCCCCAAGAAGTTCGCAACCGTCAAATCTCCAGATGGTCTAATGCCTGTAAAATATTCGATTCCGTAACCTAGCTTTTCTTTGGTTTTGCTCATCTCCTCATTTGTATCTCTCTCTGTTCCAGCCATAGTTACTGGCTAATATATCACATTATATCTTAAATGGCCAGTTTCTACCAAATCAAACAACTGCAGATCTTATTATTCTTCCTGATTCATCTCTTTGTAGTATCAACCTAGCCTTTCTTGGTGGTGGAAGTTTAAAACTAAACCTAAATTCAAATTGTGGAATAGTGTAATTACTATCCCAACAGAAAGGCTCATGAGCGTATTTTAGCATTTCGTTAGTTGCTTTTGTTCAAATCTTTAATCCGTTGTTTCATTTCATTAATAGTCGGAACACTTAATTCTTTTCTACTCATGTCAGTTACAGTCGAGTCTACTGAAGGTAACTCATACTTTCCATTTTTATTTCTATGGTACTGAGTACCATATTTCTGTAATTTTCCTCGGCTAACTAGGTACCTATCAAGCGATGCCGCATATAGCCATTTAGCTGGATCATATCCTTTGTCCACTGCCTTCTTGGCCAACAGATGTGCTCTCTTGTAATCGCTAGTAGCATCTCCGTGCTGATAAATCATAGCCGCATGGTAATAATTTTCACCATCAAGCTCTTTTGCTTGTGCTAATAACCATTCAACCTCAGTGCGCTTATCTTTATCTTTTTTCCTCACTTCTTTCAAAAATATTGGGTTATCCCATTTCCAATTCTTTCTATCTTCCTGGTCCTGTTCGAACAAATCCTTCAATCGTTTTTTAATTGTTTCTTTCAAAAGCGTCACGGGGACAGACCTAGAACAATGAAAGAAATACTTCGTATCCCCATTCTGGTCTAAAGTAATTTTTCCAAAAGACAAATTTTTGCTATCAAAATGGTGAAACTTTTTGGTAAATTTTCGCATCCCAAAATTGTAGAAGTGGCCTTTTTGGTATTTAAATTCCATTGCCACTAAGTTTTCTTCAATCTTTTCTTTTACAATTCCTGCCATCGGTAATACCGTCTGTTGCTTGTCCGTCCCGGAATGGAAACTACCGCTTAATACCAAAACTTTCTCTTTCTTCCCTATTTTGGAGAGCAAATTACGAGCCATTTGCTCTTCATCCTCTTGCTGCGTAGCCTTCGGTGTTCGAACATCAAAACATAGAATCCTGATCCCTTCTAGGTTTTCCAGCCATTCAAAAAAATTAAGCGATTCTTTACTAAATCTTCCGTCAAAGTAATGTGCATACTTCAAAAAATTCTTCCGTGAGAAATTTTCCAAATCCTCAGGCATTTCCAAAGCGATTGTGTTAAATCCAAGTGGCATTAATTTTCCAATTAGCAATTTATAAGCTTTGTAATTTTTTGCTATTCCGTGAGTTTCACCTACCCACAAACAGCTTATCTTTTCAACTTTCTGCAAGAATTCGGACCAATTAATAATCATTTCTTCTTCTTTCCTAGGGCTTGGAGGGTGGAAGCTAAAATGGAAAGATAAATATTGGTTTTTCCGTTGATTGTGCCGACAGAAAGACTCATGGAGCTATTTTACTACTTTTAAAGCGAATCCTTTACTCCTCATACCGTTTTCAAAGATATTCCTCCATCCACAAAGACGATTTCACCAGTCATTGCATCGTTTTTAATAACGGCAACGGCCATCTGGGCAATCTCTGCGGGATCAATCATTCTTTCAATTAGTTGCTCTTTCCCACTCTCTTCAAATTCCTTTTCAGTTTTCTCACCCCAAAGAGGAGTTCTGACGTAACCTGGGGCAATTGCATTCACTAATATCTTGGGGGCTAAATTCTTCGCCAACGTTTGGGTATAATGGTTCAAGGCGGCCTTTGCTGCACCGTAGGGGGCAATTCCCTTGTAGCAAACTTTGCCGTCTGCATAGACTGAAGTAATATTAAGTATCTTTCCAACACCCTCCATTAACTTCACGGCTTTACCAGTACAAAAAACGACTGAGAACAAATCTACTTGAAAGATTTCCTTCCAGTCATTTGTTTCAAATAAGCCCCTGGGTCTATTTATGCCGGCGTTATTTACCAAAACATCTAATTTTCTAAATTTTGCTTTGATAAAAGAAAATAATTTTTCGATCTCCGTCTCATTATGCATATCAACTTTGAACATAGCTCCATTTTTACCGATTTCCTCCAGCGTCTCCTTGGCGCCTTTTTCATTGGAGTTATAAGTGAAAACAACTTTGCAGCCTTCTTTGGATAACGCAACGGCAACCGCCTGCCCAATTCCACTTGATGCACCCGTGACCAAGGCAACTTTCCCTTTCATCTCCATATTATTTAGCCATAGTATAGCAAAAATTTAGGCTGAAGCGAATTGGTGTTCGAGTTTGGTAACTCTTTTATCTAGCTGATCGTGCTCCTCCCTGGTAGGAGCGTCGTCTTCAAGATATGCTAGATCCGAACCTAATTTATCAATCCTCTTATTCACCTGTTTAAAACCCAGCTCCGTTTCTTTTCGGTGGTCTGCCACATCTTTACGCACTTTACCAATTTCTCCCAACAGTTCCTGTTTCATGGAGCTTTGGCCATTAATGACCGCCCGCAGCATTTTCATCACTTGGTCCATATATAACCAATATACATTATCCAAATATCTAACTACAACCACCAAGTTAATTAAGAAGCTAAAAAATTAATCTAATACCGCAAATGCCCGTATTGGAGATCCATCTCCGTCCTTTATTTTAAGAGGAACTCCATAAAACATGAAAGGTTTACCTCTTGGTAACTTTTCCATGTTTATTAATCCGGCCATTGTAAGAATTCCCGCCTGCAAAAGTTTTCTTTCCAGCTCAAGCTCAAAGTCGGATTTGTCCCCAGCTACAACAAATAGCGGTTTTGCGTCTATTATCTTTTGGAAAATATCGAGCCCCAACATACCGCTTCGAAAGGCAAGGCCAACCCCTTTAGGAAAAGTCTCAACCGGGTAAACTAAAACTGTTTTGCCTATAAACTTATCGATTGACATTTTATCAATTGTCGCGCCACTTTTGTCCATGTGGGAAAAGGCGTCTGCGTGGGTGCCAATGTGAGTGGAAAACTGAAGATATCTAAGCCTCCAACCTTCTTTATCAAGGCTGTGAACCTGCTCTATTTTTACCTCAGGATCCCCAGGATAAACATCCATTCCACTATAAAGTGATTGAGACAAATCAACAATTTTCATAGATCCAATTTTACACCATTTGGAAACATCTGGTAATATCTGGCAACATTAGGTAATATTAGGCAATATTTGGTAAAAATTCAGTAAAGGCTCGCCAACCAGGGCTTAATTAGAAAACGCGGTGCCACCCGCGGAGTTTATTACGAGGCGGCAAAATCCTAAAATTTTCTCCAATTCATATAGAAGCTATCCTGTGCTCCACTTTAGTTACTCTCTCTTCTAACTCCTCATGCTCTTCTCTGGTAGGAGCATCATCGTCCAGGTAAGCAAGTTGAGCACCAAGCTTATCAATCCTCTTATTCACCTTTTTAAAACCTTCTTTTACTTCACCTGCAAGCTTATCAACTTTTTTATCTACTCCATTGATCTTTCCTAACAGTTCCTGCTTCATGGAGCTCTGGCCATTAATAACCGCGCGCAGCATTTTCATCACTTCATCCATAATTTCAGTATATATCCGCCATAACCATCTTTTCAATACCACTTCCAGACTTTATTTTCCTCCCACTGGCTAGGTGAAAATGAAGCTGGTTTACTTCCTGCCTTTTCCCACCGTTAATCAATAAAGTGTAACCCCTCTTTTCCCAACCCAATTCCCCCACCAATTCTTTTGTAACCATAAACGCCTCATCAACATATTCCAAATCGCTTTTATTTATTTCTGTAATCTTTTTGATAGCTTTCTTAGGAACAATCAAGATGTGTTTTTCCCAAAAAGGTTTTGGGTGCCAAAAAGCAATCACCTTATCAGTTTCTTTTAATCTCTTAACAGGTAAGGCCCTACTGAATTTTCCAAAAGCCAGTCCAATAATCAAATCTCCAACAGGAGACTTCGCAAGTTTAAAAGCAGCTTTTGCTAGTTTCTTTTTCACTCAGATTTCATCGATTTTTGCTGCCAGAATGAAATCATTTTTGTGTAATCCTCTAATTTTGTGGGTCCAGAGTTCTATGCGTACTTTCTTGTAGTCATAAAGATAAATGTTGGGGTGGTGATCTTCTTCTTCGGCCAAATCCGCTACTTTGTTGATAAAGGCAACGGCGTGGGAGAAATCTTCAAACTCAAATTCTTTTTTGATTTTAGAATCATTGTCATATAACTCCCAATTCTTCAAATTTTTTAAATTCATTTTTAATGCTCAGGAACTACAAACTTCAAGCCATACATGACAACTACCCCTAGGAATAGAAAAACCAGGGATTGCCATTCAATTTTATGACTGGTATCGTGGTCATGAATTTCGGGCAAGAAGTCTGAGGCTCCCAAATACAAAAAGATCCCTGCTGAGATGGCCAGAAGTGGAGCTACTGCGGCTTCTCCCCGCTCACCAATCAAAAAAAGTGTCACTAAGGCCCCGGGGAAAGTGGCCAGAGCCGAGAAAAAGTTGGTCCAGAAAGCTCTCACTCTACTCCACCCGGCGGAAACTAAAATCCCAAAATCCCCAATCTCATGTGGAGTTTCGTGCAAAAATGTTGCCAGGGCAACAATTAAACCAAATGTGGGCTCAACCAAAAAAGCGGAAGCAATCGCCACGCCATCAATAAAATTGTGAACTGTGTCACCAAAAATGACCAATGGGGCTGCAGACTTGAGGCTCGTCCTGCCTCGCTCACTATGGTGGTGAAGGTGAGCCACAAAATGTTCAAAAACAAAGCTCCCCAGAAAAGCAGCCATGACAATCACAAAAGCATTGTCGCCCATCTCGTGAGTAGCTTCTGGCAAAAGATGCAGTAGCGAAACTGAAAGCAATACCCCGGCGGCAAAAGGTACAGCTACTTTTGAGAGTGTTTGGGCCCAATTCTTCTTAACCAAAAACACTACCCCACCGATAAGGCCGGCGATGCTGCCTATCGCTGCCAAACCTAGGACTTGAATCAGATCAACCATTAAAGTTATTATATTTGATGATGCAGGTTATTAAAAGAGACGGGTCGCTTGAAGAATTTAGCCAAGAGAAGCTGCTAAGGATTGCCAAAGCCGCCGGGCTTGATGATACCCAGGCAACTCAGCTTGTCAAAAATGTTGGTGACTGGGCCCAAACCCACGATCATCAAAAACTTTCGACACTTGCAATTCGAGACAAAGTAATCGAAGAGCTAAAAAAAGTTAACCAGCGCGCGGCTGATTTTTTCATTTGGTACCAGGACGGTAAAACTAAAAATGGTCAAGTATAAAGAATATGTTAACCGAATGTTGGCTCTCAATAGACAGCTTTTCGAAGAATTTCAGAGAATTCACGATATGTACACCCTGAATGAAGAACCACACCAAGATGAATTTAATAGAGTCGGAGAAAAAGTCATGAAAGTAGTTCGTGAGTACGAACAAAAACTCTGCCAAACCCAGGAAGGAACATATAATCAATACACCAGTAAGTTGGCTCAAAAATTTCAGGACGAGGTCCGTGCCCGTTTCCCCATGATCGACCACGTCGGTATTATTACTAAGACCTCCCCCGCTTTCGCTCTCAAGAAGATCAATTTGTAAATTCAACTTCAAAATCCAGCTCCGGGGGTTGGAGGGTGGAGTTAGTTAGGTCAGTTTTACTAATTTGGGCTTCAATATCGGTTAACCTCGCTTCAATTGCCAACACTCCCTCATCCGTTGCCCAGCGGCTGGGGTTTTCAATGGGGGCAAAATTCCCCGAAATTGGCGTTGGGGCCGGGCGCACCTGCGGCGCTTTGGGCTTAGTCGCTGCAGCAATTACCGCCATAATCAGAACCAAAAAAGCAAAGCCTACTAACCCAATCAATGCATAGCCTAAAAATTTCTTGTTGCGGGGAGAAAGGTTTTTTGTCAAACTATTAAACTTCGCCGCAGCCTCATTAAAATATCTTCCGATTTGACTTGGTTCTTTTGGTATTTGCGGCGCTATTTGTTGTTGGGGTACTTGATCCATATTAATCTTTCGTTTTGATTACTCTAATAATTTCCTTAAAAAAATCTTTGGCTTCAACCAAGGGTAAAAATGCCTCCTTTTCAAGACTCACTGCTTTATTATATATACTCTGGCGGTTGCCGTATCTTTTTTCAAGATCGGCAATCGAATCAATAGCCAGTTTCTCCGCTTCCTCACTTTGGTTGAACCGGTCTTCGATGTCGTTAAACCATTTCTCAATGGCTTGTGTATTTTTGTCCCCAGTAGCTGCAATCTCGCTAACCTTGTTCCGCAAATCAACCAGAAGATTTCGCTCACTACCCAGTACATATCTTGTTTTTGAAACCGATATCCAGAAAAGAGATCTATAAATGATGTATTCGGTGTTAGTTTCATATCTGCTGGCCGCTTCTTCAGCACTGTGGTCTGCTGCCCACCAAGCCACTTCCTCATCAATTCCACTTAAGAATGGTGCTTTCTCCTCAGTTGATAGTCCCCTCTCTTCAACCAAAACAGCGCGAATGGCAGTTAAGTGGGCCTTGACTACTTCATCGCGGGCACCAAGCATTAGGGCGGTTTTTTCCTGAGCTTGGTTTTGCAAATTTAAGGTCTTGTTTTGAAGATATGCGTTTTTAGCCACGACGTAATCCTGGTGGGCGTCCTCATATCTTTGCAAAGTGAAAATATAATCATCATACGCCCGCGCTGCCGTCAGCTCTTGGGCAGAAGCAACATTCACCAAAAGCAGCAAAGATAAAATAAGATTAAGCATTAAAGTTTTTTGACTTTCGGGCCGTGAACTGTATCTTCTACAGCATAGCCCATTTCTTCCAAGTGCTCACGAACCAAATCACTTTCTTCAAATTTCCCCGCTTTTCTTAACTTCTCCCTCTCATCCACCAATTTCTGAACTTCCTGTGGTACTTGCATTACTTGTGATACCTGTGATACTTTTGCCAAATTTAAGCCGAGCACTTCGTCAAACGACAGCACCAGATCATACTTATCTTCACTTGGAATATTACTTTTTAGCACCTCCCACAAAACCGCCAGCGCTTGGGGGGTGTTTAAATCATCATTAACCGCCACCAGAAATTCATTTTGGTATTTTTTGACTTTTTCAAGTTTTTCTTTGGATAGTTGGCTCCGGGTTGCATTTTTTAGTTCCACCATTTGCGCTTTCAATCTAGTCAGTGCATTTTGGGCCGACTCAAGGGATTCCCAAGTAAAATTCAAAATATTTCTATAATGACCCGTCAGGTAAAAATACCTCAGAGCAAGGGGGTCGAAACCTTGTTTTTCAATATCGGAAACTGTATAAAAATTTTTCAAGGATTTACTCATTTTTGCTCCATCTACCAGTAAAAACTCCCCGTGGACAAAATAGTTAACAAATTCTTTGCCCGTTTTTCCTTCCGATTGTGCAATTTCGTTTTCATGATGTGGAAACAAAAGATCAATTCCCCCGACGTGGATGTCGAAAGTATCGCCAAGATTTTTTTGGCTCATGACAGAACATTCTATGTGCCAACCCGGTCTTCCCCTGCCCCAAGGTGACTCATAACCGAATTCATCAGGTTTTACCGATTTCCAAAGTGCAAAATCTTGAACGTCTTCTTTTGCATATTCATCTGACAGGATTCTTGTTCCGGTTTGCAATTGACGCTTTTTGATCCTCGAGAGCTTTCCGTAGTTTGTAAATTTAGAAATATCAAAATAAACAGATCCGTCATTTTCAACATAGGCTAAACCTTTTTCTACAAGAGCTTTGTTGTAATCAATCATTTCTTCGATATAGTCAGTCGCTTTCGTATCTACGTCTGCAGGGAGGATGTTCAATTCTTTTAGATCTTCAAAAAAAATCTGGGTATATTTTTTCGTGAATTCGGCAAGCTCCATCTTGGCATCTGCCGCGCCTTTTATTGTTTTGTCATCTATATCCGTGATGTTTCTCACAAACTTCACTTTATAGCTATTAAAAATTAGAGTGCGTCGCAAGATATCTGACAAAGTCATCGTGCGGAAGTTACCGATGTGCTGATAGTTATAAACCGTCGGGCCACAGGTATACATCCCTACCTCTGGCTTGCCCTGAGTCTGTCGAAGGGCCTCAAGCTTCTCTTTTTTGCGAGTTAGGGAGTTGTATAGATAAATATCTGACACAGCCCAATTGTACCTTAACTGAACAATCATTTAAAAGTCTGCTAAAATATCCATATGGAAGATAGACATAGCTTACCCGGATCGACTTGGCTTGAGAGATTCGATAATACTCGATGGAGAAAATTTAATTTAAAAGGTGGATATGCAATTGTTACAGAAAGTGGACAAAAATTAATCAAGGCGCGGTACCCAGATATCCTGTCTAAACTGGCACTCTACAAAGAGGAAGCTTTTAAACATGGAGTGCGTCAGAGTTCCACAACTCGAAAATGGTTAAGAAGTGGTGGGCATTCCGATGTATATCAAATTCCTGGAGAGAACATTGTCATTAAAGAAGCAGACTTCGAACATTCAATACCTCTAGCTTTAGAGCGTATGGATTATCTCTTCGCAGTTGCCAATGATTTACCTAAGTTTATTAGAGTTCCGCGCCATTTAGCCATCGTCTATTCTAATCATTTGGACAGACAATATCTGATTATGGAAAAAGCCAACGCCGGCATTACTGTCGCGGAGTTTTTAGAAAATGCGAAAATAGACTCTAGTATAAATCCAGAAACAGTTCGTTTGGTCAGAGAAAAGTTCGACCAAGCAAAGGATCTGCTTGATGAGAAAATTGAGGAAATGAAAAAGTCAGGCATCGTCCATCATGAAAATCTACTACCGGATTGGCACAAGGGAAACGTAATCGTGGACTTTGACACCCCCACAAGAAATACTCCTTTCACTCTTTGGATAATCGATCAATAGGACTACCCACTTGGCATTTTGACCAGTTCGGTGGCGCGGCGGGCTTTCTCGGCTCGGGCTTGTGGCCCTTTGAAAAGTCCCCTTTTTGGTTTTGTCGATGGTTCTTCAACCGGGGCCGGCTGAGCTTCTTGCCTTGGAAACTGTTGAGTAACACGCTCTTGATACTCTTTCTCTTTCTCTTGGCGAATCTGTTTCATTTCCACTTCCAGAGCTTCAAGGCGCCGTAAGTCACTGGCTTTTACTTTCTCCTCCTCAATCTTTTTCTCTTGGGCCTCCTGGCTTTCTGGAGCTTGGCTTGGAGGCGATTTAATCTGCTCCCCCGCCGCTTTCAAAATCTCCAACCCCTCATCACGAGCAACTTTTGCCGCTTGTTGGGCCAGTTTTTTCGGGTCGGGCATTTTAAAAAGCTCTCCTTCCTTCCAAGGCTTGCGTCAAAGTCACGCTGTCCGCATGTTCAATATCCGCTCCTGTCGGGACCCCTCTTCCCAATCTCGTAATTTTAAGCTTTTGGCTTTTGGTTTTTAACTTTTTACTGATAAACATTGCTGTGGCTTCGCCCTCCATGGTCGGATTAGTCGCCAAAATTAACTCCTGAACCGGCGAACCATTTTTAAACCGCTGGAACAAATCATCAATGTAAATTTCGTCCGGCCCGATGTTTTCAAGAGGGTTAATGGCTCCGTGCAGTACGTGGTACAAACCGTTGTAGTTTCCGGTTTGTTCAAAAACCAGGATATCAATCGGGCTTTCAACCACCATTATTACTGATGCGTCCCGCTTACTATCAGAACAAATTACACACGGGTCCGCCTCCCCCACGTTTTTACAAATACTGCAGAGAACAGTTTCTTTTTTAAGCTTTTCCAGCGACTGGGCAAATTCTTCCAAATAGCTTTGAGGAACGTGCAGAAGGTAGTACGTCAATCTCTGCGCCGTCTTTGGGCCGATTCCCGGTAAGCGTCCGAAAGACTCAATGACGCGTAGCAGGGGCTTGGCTATTTTTATCATGACTACTTGAGGCCGCCGAGAAGGCCTGACAATCCTCCACCCATCTCCAACATTTTCTTGGCTGCGGTTTTTTGGACATTTTTCATGGCTTTGTTTATCACCTTAACAATGTCGTTTCTTTCTTCACCGTCAACTTCCAGATACTGAAGTTTCTGATCACCCGTCACCTTCACCCTAATATTGCCTTCTTCGTAGACTTCCACGATCTGCTCCAGTTGCTTTTGAAGCGCCTTGGCCTGCTGCCGCATTTTGTTTAACTCGCCAATTTTTCCTAACATGATTAATTTATTATACTCCCATTGCCTGGTCTGGACAAGAGCACGTAGCTTACGCGTACCGGTCCACCCAAAATCTCAGCGACAATATCCTCCAGGGTTTGTCTTATTGCATTAACCTCAAGCCGTTCTTTGTGGAATTGATAATAAACTCCAAGTTTTAGCGTTTTTCCGTCAAAGCCAAGCGGGCGGGCTGCGCGCAAAAGCGCCTCTACTTTAGTATCCTTCTCTTTTGCCCCAGACAAGATTTTTGTCCAGACGTCACCCCCAATTTCCTTGAGATTTTCTTTTGGCTCTTCCTTGGGTTTTTGATCACAAAATTTAACAACCGCTATTTCAAGAGGCAGTTGGGGCAATGGAGAATTTGACACCTCATTTCTGGCTATCATTAAAAGCTCTATTAGGAAAATAAGCTCATCCTTGGCAAAAGCCGGCAAAGCCTGGCCTTCCAAACCGGCTCTCACTAAAAGCGCTTCTTTTAGCCTTTCCAAAAGTTTGTCAATAAAGCTTTTGACTACCAAGCCTCCAGCAACTAAATTTTCAACCTCGGTTAAGGCCGCTTTAACGTCTCCTTTGCCTAGGTGCTCAATCAAAAGGTCTGGTGTTTGAGCCTTGTTTTGATCCAGATATTCTTCCACCGCAGATTTTTTAATATATTTTGTAGAAAGCGAAAGCTGCTCCACAATTTTTACCGCATCCCTAAATGAGCCGTCAGATGCCTTGGCAATTTCTTCGATGGCCGAATCGGCCGCTTTAATCTTCTCCCCCTTCATCACTCTGGTTAACTGCCTGGCTATCTCGTCGCTGTTGGCTTTGCGAAACACAACATTTGTCAGCCTCGAGCGCACTGTCTCCGGCAATTTTTCCGGATTGGTAGTTGCCAAAATAAAAAGTACGTGGTCAGGGGGTTCTTCCAGAGTTTTTAAGAAAGCATTTGACGCTTCGGTAGTTAACATATGGGCCTCGTCTATAATGTAGACCTTCTTTGCCGCTGAACTTGGAGCCAACATTACCTTTTCTCGCAAGGAACGGATATCATCAATGCCGCGATTGCTGGCGGCGTCTAACTCAATGACGTCTAAGCTCGAACCGCTGATGACTGCTTTGCACTGATTGCACTTATTACACGGTTCAATCGCCTTGCGACTTTCGCAGTTAACAACTTTTGCCATAATCCTGGCCGCTGACGTTTTTCCTGATCCTCTGGGGCCACTAAAAAGAAG
>MGGO01000026.1:3672-7231 GCA_001792465.1 Candidatus Woesebacteria bacterium RIFCSPHIGHO2_01_FULL_44_10 | reverse complement strand
TGGCCTGTACTTAAGATACAACGCTTTCATCAGTGGTGAATCCCAAGTAAATGTAGAGTACCGTGGCGTGCCAAGTCAATAATCTCTTTTTGGCTTTTGGCCTCCGCATCAACAATAACCTCACCCAGATAGTGTTTGCCGTCGGGAGGGAAAACAAAAGGTTTTTTAATGTCCTGATTGACATAGGTTAAAACCGGATGGTCTCCCAGTTCTTTTTTACCGGCCAAAACCACGGAAACAAAGCTCGTCTGGGGGGCGCCATTTTCCTTGAGGGCGTCAATAACCGCCTTTTTAATGCCCTTAGGATAATTTTTGCCTGATAATTGTAGAAACTCTATTTCCATCAGCTCTGCCTCCTACTTTTTGCATCACCGCCCCTATAACCTTCCCCATATCCGCTATCCCTACTGCTCCCATTTGACTTACTGTGTCACTGACTAATTGATTTATTTCTTCATCACTCATTTCTTCCGGTAAAAATTCTTGTAATATTTTAAGTTCAGACTCTTCACTCTTTACTCTTTCCTCTTGTCCTAATTTTTTATACACCTCTATCGCGTCTTTTCTCTTTTTGGCCTCCGCCTGGACAACTTTCAATTCATCCGCTTGGCTCAACGCCTCAGGCCTTTTAGCAATCTCAGCGTTAGTCAAAGCCGCCGAAAGCATTTTTAAAGTCGATACCCGCACCGCCTCCCCCGCTTTCATCGCCTCAGCGATTTGTTTTTGAATTGTGTCAGCTATCATGTTATTTCTCAAAACTAATTTTTAAAAACTACAATATGCTCTTTCAAAAACTCTACATCAAAAGTCTCCAAAAACCCTAGTCTACCCATTAACGGAGGTAACTCATCAGAAGAAAAAAAGGCGAGGGGAATTTCTCTTTTCAGGTCTCCAACTTGCGCCTCAAGTTTTGATTTCACCAAATGAATTGTTTGTTGTCCCCCAACTCCTTTCGTAACATCCGCCACACAATCTTTTTCCAGCGATATCCCCAAGTCCCCGGACAAATATCTAGGTAAAATTGTGAAATCTGCCCCTGTATCAACTACCATCCAAATATTAACCCACAAATCCTTTTTAAAGGATTTCAAGGATACTTTGGCAACCGGGCGATAAACATTGCCAAAATAGCTCTTGCCCTCGAATTCGAAGTCAAACTTTACATCCATAAAATTAGCGAGTGGGCTTTGGGAAGATAAGCTACTTCTGGTGTTGACCGGGGATGTTCTTTGCGAACTTTTTCCAGAATTTTGGCCGCACCTTCACCCGTTTTAGCAGTGTACACCTCACCGGAAACTAAAACTACATGCTTACCCCGATAACGAGAATTTTTAAAGACATCGGCCATTGTAACTTTTTTTATCATGTCACCAACAGTATATCATACTTGCTTTTTCACCTCACCACCCAAAAGGTGCCAATGTAAATGGGGTACAAACTGATATTCCCCACCGTTTATAACTAGTTTATATTTTCTATCAATCTTTTCGCTTTTAATAAGTTGTTGGGTAAGCCTCAGCATTTGACTTAAAATATTCGAGTGTTCCTTTTTAAGATCCAAAAAAGTTTCTATGTGTTTTTTGGGAATCACTAAAACATGCGTCTCAGCTGAGGGGTCAATATCATAAAAAGCCAAAACATTAATAGTTTCCGCTGCCTTTTTTGAAGGAATCTCCCCAGCCACAATCTTACAAAAAATACAGTCCGTCATACTCGTAGTATACTCCAAAAGCCACCGCCCTCGTCAAACGAGCCCAAAATTGATACAATAGTAAAATGATAACTGAGGGGAGGAAAACGTACGTCGGTACTCTTCAACAATATACTAATAGAGCTTCTGGCATGGAAAGAATCTATTTAAAGGGTGGTGTAAGAATTGACAATGTAATCCTTGACGAAAAAGCAGATATCGAACGACCCGATTTTAACTTCAAAAGGGTCAGTGAAACTTGGGGGGTAAATAATATTGATTTTACGGTTGACCTTGGCTGGCTCCTGGGGCACATCGGTAAGAGGGCCAAGGTGATTTTTGTTGAGGGAGATAGTTTGGGCGATGCCATAACGGCCGTAGAAATCGCTATCTTTGACGGAAGAAAACAAATCGATAACCGAAGATTTACTTTAAGCGTACAAATTTCTAACGAGCGGGAATCTCTAAGCCCGTAGGCGGCTCTTCCTCATCCTTCAAAACCAGAAGCCCTTTTTTCTCCACCTCGTCTTTCAAAGCTGTTACTCTTCGATTTATTTCGCCCTGTGTCAAACCCATCTCAACGAGTTTCCTATTTATCTCTTTGGATGTTGACACCCAATTTCTAAGCGAAGCGCTGGCAACAAAAGTTTTATCAACGTCCACATCTTCTCTCACTTTACCTCTTTGATCTGGTTCATAATATGGAGTCAGAACCCAGTCCGCCACCGCTAAGTTTTTAACGGCATCTTCTTCTCCATACGTCACCCCACTCTCAAGTACTATTACTCCAAAAGGGACTTTCCTCTCATCACGGCTGCCTTCCTTTCGGAAATCCGGCTTAATCGCTTGCGCCCCTGCAAGCTCTATGTCAGGATCATCCGCCATATTTAGATTTTATTTACTTCCTAATCTTTTTGCAACCTCGTCGAAACTTAGTAATTCTGTTTTGCTGGAATTGCGATTTTTCCATTCAATTTTGTCACCGGTTTCTTTGGATACTACCAAACGAACAGGAATACCGATTAAATCCGCGTCGGCGAATTTTTCACCTGCCCCAACTTTCCTATCATCCCACAAAACTTCAATACCCGCTTCCTGCAATTTTTGATATACTTCCTTTGTTCCCTTGGCTCCGGGCAGTTCAATCAGGTGTACATCAAAAGGGGCCACCTGGGGCAACCAAATAATGCCTTTGTCGTCGTGGGAAACCTCCACCAGCGTCCCCATGACTCTGGTTGGACCGATGCCATAGCTTCCAAACCAAACCGGTTTCTTTTTTCCTTCTTCATCTGTGTAATAAACCCGCATGTGTTCGGCATACCAAGTCCCCAGCGGGAAAATGTTGCCAACCTCGACGGCGCCCTCCGACTCAATTACTTTACCACCACAGTCAGGGCAGGTTTTTTCTCCTCCATAAATTTCTTTGTTAACGGCCCAGTCGCATTTTTCGCAGTAGTAAATAGTGTCTTCACCGCCTGCATTTAAGATCTGGAACTCGTGAGTATTTTTATCTGTAAAAACCCCGCCCGAGGCTTCAACAATTTTAAAATCAAAACCCAATCTTTTAAAAATCCTGGCATAAGCACCCCCAACCTTTTCGTAGTAATCCATCAAGTCTTCTTCAGAAACGTGCGCGCTATAGAGATCTTTCATCATAAATTCCCGCCCCCGCAAAATCCCCGATCTGGCGCGGGGCTCATTCCTAAACTTTGTGGAAAAATGATAAATCGCCACCGGTAAATCTTGATAGCTGGTGATGTTTTTGCGCAAAAGGTCCATCACAATCTCCTCATGGGTAAAAGAAAGAGCATACTGCCTATCCCGCGAATCTTTGAGTTTGTACATAATGTCCTCGGCCTTGTCCCAGCG
>MGGO01000026.1:0-3664 GCA_001792465.1 Candidatus Woesebacteria bacterium RIFCSPHIGHO2_01_FULL_44_10 | reverse complement strand
CATTCCAAATTTCCTTGGGGTGAAGAAGTGGCATAAGCATTTCCTGCCCGCCAATAGCATTCATTTCCTCACGGATAATTTGGTTAATTTTAGTAACAACCCGCCAACCCAGCGGCAAGAGCGTCCAGCTGCCGGCCATCAATTGATCGATAAAACCGGCCCGCACTAATAATTTGTGATTTATACTGACTGCCTCTTTAGGCGGTTCTTTCCTGGTTTTGGGAAATAATTTCGTCTGCAACATCCAATCAAATATACCAAACCCTTGACCAAATTGCCATTGTTTTTTATAATGCGCTCATGTCACCCGTTGAAATTTATATAGGCGCAGGAGAAGCACCCGAGATTACTGTAGATTCAAAAGAAATAGTCCCGCTTTCTATAGAAAGAGGGCCTTATGAAACCGTCATCGGATATGTAGAAGACAGACCAGAAGGAGGAGGTATGTTTCGAAGAAACCCCGGTAGCAAGAGTGCATATCGCTTTGTCCCTGATGAATGGGTCAGAAAAAAAGGGGATACTTACACAATACCTCCCGGCAAAGAAATTCAGATATACGCCAAGGGAGACGATGTTCCTCCAGACAATCCGCCAGTGCTAAGAATAAAGGGAATTAAAAAAACTACTGCAAAATCGCTTCGATGAAAGCCGGGATTGATTTCTCGGAAATAAGAAGCAGAACTTCACGATAGGTCATGAACAAAAAAAGTCCAATTACAAGAATGAAACCTGCGGCATAAACGCGTGTTTCCATCTTCTGGGTCATTTTCTTTTTTGTCACTGCTTCTACAATAATGAAAGCTATTCTTGAACCGTCAAAAGGCGGAATTGGGAGAATATTAATTATGGCCAGATTAACCGAGAGAATCCCGATGAAATTAACCGCCGGTAACACCCCCTGCTTAAATATTTCAAGAAGAACTAAGATTATCCCAAAAGGCCCAAGCGCCCCTTTGGGCGCCTGACCGCGGGAAACATCCGTCGCAATTGTTCCCAGCCCCAGAAATATTTTCCCTCCCCAAAAGATAGCTTCCTTAAACCCATAGGTCACTCCCAAAAATGGCCGCTGCCAAATCGGCGGAAAGTAAATTTCTTGGCTGGTAATGGTGACTCCAACCGGACCTTGATCTTGAGGGAAGTTTTCCCTGGGTTTAACCGTCACCGTTTTTCCTTCCAGTTCTATCTTAACCGTCTTACCCTTGTTCTCATTTACCAGACCAATAAAATCTGCGTTTGTTTTTACCTCTTGATCACCGATTTTAACAATGACGTCACCGGGGACAAGGCCGGCCATTTGTGCCGGTGAATCGGTTGCTACTTCAACAACTTCCACCCGCCCCGTCTCTTTCGGGAAACCCATGAAACTATAAAAGACGCCAAAAGCAAAAATTGCCAGTATAAAATTTGTGATAATGCCTGCCGCTGCCACGGCCGCTTTGGCCTTTTTGCTTTTTCGCACGTATGCCCGCCCCGGTTTGGTAAGCTTGTCTTCACCGGATTCCCCGTGCAGCCTAACGAAGCCTCCCAGAGGGATGGCGTTTACTGAATAAAGCGTCTCACCGATTTTGATTCCAAAAAGCCTGGGGGGCAAGAAAAGCCCAAATTCCTCTACCCAAACACCGGCTTTTTTAGCCACTAAAAAATGGCCCAATTCGTGGGCCAAAATTAAAACCGACAAAGCAACAATAGCAACGATAATGGCGGTAATCATGAAACTCCCTGAAGCTCCTCCTGTTTTCTTTTCCCAATGTCTTCAATTTTGGCTATAAAAGAGTCGGTTAGCTCCTGCAGGCGCTTTTCGAGGCCGAAGCGCTCATCCTCGCTGATTTGCTTTTGCTCAAATGCTTCCCTGGTGTCTTTCATAGAGTCGCCGCGAATTTGTCTGATCATCACCTTGCCTCTTTCAAGTTTTGTCCCCAAGATTTTTATGTACTTTTCGCGGTCTTCGGTAGTCAGCGGCGGCAGGTTAATTCGAATAATATTCTCGTCAACTACCGGGGACAGGCCCACATTGGCCTGCTCAATGCCTTTCCTGATCTCCCCAATAATTGATTTGTCCCAAGGATCAATAATAATCGTTTGTGTGTCTCTGGCAGTAATGGTTCCCAACTCCTGAACCTTGAGTTTTTGAGCACCACCGTAGACGGAAATCTCAATGCTTTCAACAATCGCTGGCGTGGCCCTTCCGGTTCTAATTGAAGAAACATCCCCCGCAACAAGATCAAGCACTTGCTGCATGCGGGCGTTGACTTTACTCTCGTCCATCACCTAATTCTATACGATAAATCCTGCCAATGCGAACGTTTTCACCTGTTTTGGCAATCACTTCCTTAACTAAATCACTAATCTTTTTTTGAGTGTCGCGAATGTAGTCCTGATCCATAAGTTCGTCTGCGTTTTTTGGATCAAGGGATGCCACCTGCATCGCCAGTTCGTCAGCCAACTTACTAAACATTTCATTCCTGGCGACAAAATCTGTTTCACACAGAAGCTCGACAACACCCACAATTTTTTTGTTGTGGTGCAAATAGGTTGCAATAACACCCTGGCCGGTTTCTCGCCCTTGCCTTTTGGCGGCTTTTTCAAAACCTTCTTTTTGCAAAAGCTTAAAGGCTCTGGTTTCATTGCCAGCAACTTCCTCCAAAACTTTTTTAACCCGAATGACCGGTGCCCCGGTTTTTTCCCTTAGATTTTTGACTTGATCGATAGTTATTTTAGTCATTTTTTACCCTTACCCATTTTAACGGCTTTACCCACCAACTCCAAGAAAAATTCCAGCGCTTTAGTTGCATCATCGTTCATGGGGACCGGAAAATCAACGCTTCTGGGATCGGCATTGGTGTCTGCGATCCCAACTACTGGAATACCAGCTACTCTTGCCTCCCGCACCGCGCCTTTGTCTTTTTTAATGTCAATTACCACAAGCATATCAGGCGCTTTTGTAAGTTTAGCAATGCCACCAAACTTGCGCTCCATTTTGGTTATCTCACGGGCCTTCATCAGCCTCTCCATTTTGGTCAGGTCTTTGTACTCTCCATCTGCCGTTTTCTTTTTCATTTCCTCAAGCCTTTTGATGGATTTGGCCATTTGCTCAAAGTTAGTAATAGTTCCTCCTAACCACCGCTCGGCAACGTAAGGCATCCCGGTAGCCTCGGCAATTTCTTTCGTTTTGTCTGAAGCTTGTTTTTTCGTACCCACCAACAAAATTACTTTACTTTCTTTTGCAGCTTTGGTGATCTCTTCCAAAGCCTCAAGGAGCGCTTCGCGGGTTTTAGCCAGATCAAAAATGTGAACCCCATCCTTCTCGCCATAGATATACGGCTTCATCAAAGGATTCCACCGTTTGGACTGATGGCCAAAGTGGGCACCAGCTTCCATCAGCTCTTCCAAAGTTACGTCGATTTTCTTTGCGCTTGCCATTTTGAAAAAGATTGCTTCCTTATCTCGTCCATCTGTCAGAAGAAATCAGGAAGCACCTGACAGATGTGTATTTGAAGTATTATAACTTATCTTTGGTAACCTTTCAATTCTATCAAGCTGGGAATAACAAGGGAGACGTCTTCAACTACTTGCCCGTCGTCCCCCAATCTCACCACATGAAGTTCTTGATTAGGATCATTTTGTATTTCTTTTAATACTTGCCAAAGTTCCACCGCTCTGCGAA
>MGGO01000025.1:17774-22091 GCA_001792465.1 Candidatus Woesebacteria bacterium RIFCSPHIGHO2_01_FULL_44_10 | reverse complement strand
AGAATTCTGGCAAAGAATGATTATCCAAGCAGCATTTTTGGATGGCCCCAAGGGAATAATTTATGCCCTTTATCAGGTATTTAGCAGATTTGTCAGTTACGCCAAACTGTGGGAGATACAAAATGCGCGCGGGAATTTATAATCCTTACTTGGATACATTAGGAGGTGGAGAGCGTTACACTTTGGCTGTAGCAGCCACCCTGGTTTCTGTTGGGTACGACGTTGACTTGGAGTCAAAAGATCCGCAGATATTGGCCAAACTTGCGCAAAGGTTTGGGGTTGATACTAGGGGAATGCGAGTGGTGGAAAGTATTAACCGTGGAAGCGGGTATGAGGTATGTTTTTGGCTTTCAGATGGTTCTATTCCCAGACTTATGGCCCGCAATAATATTCTGCATTTTCAAAGGCCATTTTGGAACGTTGACGGTAAATCGCTTCTAAACAGAATGAAGTTTTTTAGAATAAACAGCGTTGTCGTCAATTCCAAATTCACCAAAAAATGGATTGATAGGGAATTTCCAAAAGAAAGTATTGTCATATATCCCCCCGTTGACGTTGCTGCTTTTAGGCCAAAGAAAAAAGAAAATATTATTTTGTATGTGGGGAGGTTTTCCAGACTTGAGCAATCAAAAAGACAGGATATTTTAATTGAGTCTTTCAAGAAGTTATATGATCGGGGATTGAAAGAGTGGAAATTAGTTCTGGCAGGTGGAGTTGAAGTTGGGGTTGGTGATTGGCTGAGTCAATTAAAAGAAAGTGCCAAGACTTATCCGATTAAAATAATGGAAAGCCCAGACTTTGGTGAGTTAAAGCAATTATATGGTAAAACAAAAATTTTCTGGTCAGCCGCAGGATTTGGGGTGGACGAGAATCGGCAACCGAATAAAGTTGAACATTTTGGGATTTCTGTAGTTGAAGCCATGGCAGCCGGAGCCGTGCCGATTGCATACGCCGCCGGAGGGCACAAAGAAATTATAGAAGATGGTAAAAATGGCTATTTATGGACAAAGGAAAGTGATTTTCGCGGGTTTACTCGCAAGCTTGCCAACGACCCAAAGCTTATGAAACAATTAGCCCGCCAAGCCCAGTCCGATGCCCAAAAATACGGTTATGAAAGATTTAAAAAAGAATTTTTTGCCCTTCTTTAGTATTCTTGCTCTCACACTTATTTTCTTTTGGAAAGTTATTGTCAATGGTTTGGTGCCTTTGCCGGCGGATATTATTACCGGCGGGAGTTTGCCCTGGCGGGATTACTATTCCATACCAATCAAAAACCCGATTGTATCGGATGCAATTTCTTTTACTTACCCAATGCGAACACTGGGAATTGATTTGATTAAAGAAGGTAAATTGCCCCTGTGGAATCCCTATATTTTGAGCGGCACACCCCTCCTGGCTAATTTCCAGTCGGCCCCGTTTTCACCATCAAATATTTTTTACTTTTTGACCGATACGCTGACAGCCTGGAGCTTACAAGTTATGGTCCAGCACCTTTTGGCTGGCATTTTCCTTTATATGCTACTTCGCCACTGGAAAGCTTCAAGGTTTGCCAGCGTTGTTGGCGGGATATCGTTTGCCTTTGGTGGTTTTATAACTATTTGGAGTCAATGGAATGCTCACTCACTGGCGACTGCCTTTATCCCGCTGGCACTATTACTTACCGACAAACTGCTTCTTGAAAAAAAATACCGTTACGGCACTGGCCTGTCACTGGTTATTTTTGCTCAGATTTTATCCGGCTATCCTCAAATTGTCATTTATACCCTTCTGGCCTTGGGAGCACTTTGGATCATTCGGCCAAAGGAAAACACATTTGGGTTAGCACTTTTTCTGGCCTTGGGGTTGGGGCTGGCCACTTTTCAGGCTCTTCCGGCTTATGAGTTAATTAGTCTTTCTCAAAGGGCAGCCGAACCAATTCCATTAAACTGGGTGTTTTTGTATCCGAAAGAGATCATTACATTTCTGGCGCCGGATTTCTTTGGTAATCACGCAACTGGGAATTATTGGGGTTATAAAAATTATTTGGGAACGGTTGGTTTCATTGGTGTGGTGCCTTTTATCCTGGCGGTTGTCGGTTTGGTTAAAACAAAGCGGTCAGAGGTAAAAATTCTCTGGTTAATGATTGTTTTTGCGCTGGTTTTGGCTTTCAAAAACCCACTTAGCTTGTTTTGGTGGGAGAAAAATATTTTGGGGCTTTCAGCCGGAGTTTTTTACAAATCGCTGTCCATTTTTATTGTAGCTGTTTCTGTCGCAGTGGGGTTTGGGGTAGATTTTCTAAAAGGCAAAAGGCTTCTTTGGCCAACTTTACCCGTATATCTAATTTTGGGCGGGTGGACGGTGTATGCCGTTAAAATTCGAAATCAGGTGGCGGTGGATAATCTTGTGTTACCCATTTTCTTTCTTTTTGCAGTTTCTTTTCTTTTGATTTTCAGGGGGAAATTCAAACTGTACATTCTTGGGATTTTGCTAGTGGCAGAGCTTTTTGCGTTTGGATGGAGGTTTACCCCATTTGTTGAGCCCAGATTAGTTTTTCCGACCACGCGGGTGATTGACTTTCTCCAAAAGCAAAGAGAAAGCGAAGTCTTTAGAGTTTCCGGAGGTGACATTATTGCCGTCAACAATAACATGCCCTACAAACTGGAATTTTTAGGGGGCTACGACGCAGTTTACCCGTATCTTGCGGCCAAGTTTATTGGAGTTTTAAACAGCAATGATTCTGGCGCTGCCCACCAGGACAGATTTGGAATCGTTAATAACGTTGGCTCGCGTTTGACAAACTTGCTGAATATGAAATATCTACTGGTTAAAAGTGATGCCGATTATGATGAAAAAAGATTCAAAGAAGTTTTTACAGACAGGAGCATTTCGGTTTTGGAAAATAAGGAAGTCTTACCCCGACAGTTTGAGGTTACTGATTGGGAAGTAGTTAGTGGCGAGAAGGAAACGCTTGATCGGCTTCTTGACCCCGCTTTTCCCCTGGGCAAAAAGATTGTTTTAGACACGGATCCGGGAGATATTTCTAAAATGCTCTTTGTCAGCGATACTTATTACCCGGGATGGAAAGCATTTATCGATGGACGGGAAGTGCCAATTTATAGAGCCGATTATGCTTTCCGCGCCATTCCTGTACCGGAGGGTGATTATGATGTGGATTTTAAATACCAGCCAAAAAGTTTTACCACAGGTCTCAAGGTATCGAGCATATCTTTTTTGGTACTTATTGCTTTTTGGATATTATTTTAGGTAAAATACTGGCATGGCAAGTAGCTTGACAGAGCGACCCGAAGGGGGCTGGCTTTTTGGAATTCCTCACAAGCCGGGCTCTCCAGAGTTTGAAGAAGCGATTCATAAAGGGAAGGAATTAGCAGCTATGGACGAGACGGACCTTGATTAGAAGCTTCTTTTTCAACTTATTGGCAAGGTGGAGACTTCAAACTATACTTGACAGATATGGTCTCGTATAAGACAAAGGCAAGCACACTTCCTGGCACTAGTTATAAGAATGTTCGGAGGAAAGCCTTAGCCGTTTTCGCAATTGTTAAAAGGAGAACTAAGAGAAAGCCGTATTTGCGTTCGCCATACTTTAACAAACAAAAGATATTTTTTGATCATTTTTGGGTTCACCTGTCACAGAAACAAATTCCTGAACGTATAAGAAGACTAAAGTATTTTGAGGCGGCCATTGAGCTTATCCAAAAATCAAGGAATCATCCTCAGTCGTCAGAAAACCCGGCGAAACAATCTGAGATGCTTCATAGATTTACCGGTGTGACTCAAGATAAGAAGTTATTTTACGTTCAAATTAAAGAGCACAAAAGGACCGGGCGTAAACAACTGATGTCTGTTTTTCCTGCCAGATGAAATCAAAAAAGAACCCTCCGCCATGTTGAAGTTCAAGGACTTCGGGCCGAGGGTTACTGAAAAGTATATTATAATATCAGAAGACTTTTGTCAATGAGAAAAAGAGATTGGACGATTATTACCTTTATTTTTTTTGTAGGCTTTTATTTGCGGGTGATGTTTTTGCCGGGCAACACTCTTACTTTCGGCTATGACCAGGCTAGAGACGCTCTGGTAACACAGCAGATTTTAGCAGGGGACTTTAAAATCCTGGGCCCGCCGGCTTCTACCCCCGGGCTTTATCACGGTGTTTTTTATTATTATTTTTTGGCCCCGGCCTACTTGTTTGGGAGAAATCCTGTAAATGTTGCTTATTGGGCAGCTCTTTTCAATGCGGCAACAGTTTTCGTCGTGGCCGCGCTGACCTATCTCATGACTAAAAAACGCCTTGCTGCGTTCTTAGCCGCTTTCCTTTTT
>MGGO01000025.1:0-17765 GCA_001792465.1 Candidatus Woesebacteria bacterium RIFCSPHIGHO2_01_FULL_44_10 | reverse complement strand
TTGGGTAGATAGATCCCGAAACAAGTTCGGGATGACATTCGGCCCCGTTTTGACTGCGTTAGGCTTAGGTGTATCTATACAGGCGGAAATTTTTTTGGCTTACCATATTGTGCCCCTAATCATTTGGCTGGTTTATTCAAAAAGAGTTGTTACTAAAAAACAGCTTGCGAGTTTCATTCTTGTGCTTGGACTGGTACTCTCCACAATGCTTCTGGTCGAGTTTAAGTTTGGTTTCAAGGGTTTGTCCGGTCTTCAGGCCTTGGCTATTAGCCACCAGCCCCTAGCCTACGCCAAATCACTCGGTGACTATTTGGTTTTGTATCTGAATCAGATTGGTCGGATTTTTGCTTTCAACAGCTATCCGGGTAACATCGGTTACGGCGGCGCATTCGTTATTGTTTTGACCCTACTGGGCCTGCGTCGGGAGCGGCAGAAATGGGGGCCATTTCTTGCCACTTGGCTTTTTTCTCATTTGACGGTTGTAACGGTTGGGGGGACTTCCACACCATTTTTGATGGTCGGCATTGGCCCGGCGGTGAGTATTTTGTTGGCTATTTGGATTTCACGGTGGTGGGGTAATAACAAACTTGTAGCAGCCAGCTTAGTAGCAGTCTTAGTATTTGGAAATTTATCAATGATTATGCGCGAGAACAAAAGAGGATCGACTCTTTTTGCTATCCAGCCGGATATGCTCCTTTCAAAACAACTGGCGGCAATTGACTACACTTACGAGAAAGCCGGCAAGGAACCTTTTAGTGTCAATACTTTAACCAGCCCTTTAGACATTAATATCGTCTGGAGTTATTTATATAAATGGTATGGGCAAGAAAAATATGGCTATATTCCCGAATATCATGGTCGTGATCAAATTGGCCAGCTCGACGCTCTTTCTGCCCGGTCACCAGATACCAGCAACTTTTTTCTAATTCTCGAGCCGATGGGTGGAATTCCGGTCCAACATTTAGAGCTAAAGCTTGGTGAAGAGAACGTTGGTACAAAAGTTGTTGATGAAGTTTATTGGGGGGAGTTGCGGGTTCAGGAAAGGACCAAAATATGAATGCGGCAGTTGAGTTACACAAAGGCGTTCCACCGAATTGGTATTTTCGCTCCCTGCGGGAAAATATTTTACAGCGTTATTGGCATGTAAGGCGTTTTATTGAAGTCAAAAAGGTTGTCGAACCGGCAGAGAAGATTTTGGACATTGGCAGCGCGGATGGTGTTTTTACCAATGTTGTCTCGCAAGCCACAAATGCCAAAAAAGCCGTTGGGATTGAGGTCTTAAAAACCTCAGTGGATTGGGCCAATCGCCACTGGGTCCGCAACAAAACTTTGAGTTTTAGAGTCGGTGATGGCCACGCTTTACCCTTTGCCGCTAACACTTTTGACGCCGTATTTGCTCTGGAGGTTCTCGAGCACGTTTTTGAGCCAGAGAAAATTTTGGCTGAGATTAGAAGAGTCTTAAAAAAAGGTGGTTATGCAGTGTTTTTAGTGCCGTCGGAAAGTTACTTGTTCAAAGTTGTCTGGTTTCTTTGGCACTATATGGGCCGAATGGTTTGGAAGGACACGCATATCCAGTCGTTTAGCAATAGCCTGTTGGCTAAGAAAGCCAAGGCAGCCGGGTTTAAAATTGAAGTGGACAAGAAATTTCATTTGGGCATGTTGCATTTGGTGAAGGTGAGGAAAAAATGAAAATCTCAGTTGTTATACCGAATTGGAATGGTAAAGAGCTTTTGGAGAAGAATCTGCCGGCGGTTCTGGCAGCTGCTGATAATCCTAAAAACAATATTTCAGAAGTTATTGTGGTGGATGATAAGTCTTCTGATGATTCACTGAAATTTTTGGAAACAGAGTTTGCCGGTAGAATAAAAATTGTCCGCCATACTCAAAACAGGGGTTTTGCGTCAACCGTTAATACCGGGGCAAGAACTGCCCGGGCCCCCCTGGTTTGTCAGATAAACACAGATGTCACGCCAAGCATAGATTTTTTAGTAGCCGTACTGCCGCATTTTGAAGACAGTAAAGTCTTTGCGGTTTCCCTCCACGAGAAAAGGTTCGGTCCTGCCAGGGGGAAATTCGAATTTGGTTTTGTCGGATTTGGGTCCGGGAAAGAAAAAGATCGGCCGGTCGACAGTTTTTGGGTCAATGGCGGCAGCGGTGTATTTAAAAGAAGTATTTGGATGAAGTTAAAAGGGATGGATGAGGCGCTTCTTTCACCTTTTTACTGGGAAGATATTGACTTGTCGTACAGAGCGGCTAAACGGGGTTACCGTCTGCTTTGGGAACCTAGGGCTAACGTCATTCACAAACACGAGTCAACAATGATGAAACTAAGTCAGAAAAGGGTGGCAAAAATCAGGGAGCGCAATCAGCTCATTTTTATTTGGAAAAATTTAACCAGCGCCAATATGTTTAAGAAACACATCAAGGGCTTGTTTCGCAGGCTTTTCAAAAACCCGGGGTATATTAGGATAGTATTGGCCGCCCTGGTAAAGCTTCCTAAAATACTTGCGGCCAGAAAAAAAGAAAAAAGAGAAAGCAAAGTCAGCGACGAGGCAATATTTGCAAGATTTCAATGAAGTATGAAGCTAATGTATATTGACGAATCTGGAGACACAATTCCGTTGCCCGAAAAAGGCAGAAAGTTTTTGGTGCTTTTGGGCTGTGTTGTTGATGAGGTTAACATCCGAACAATTGAGAAACGATTTAGACAAATAAAAGTTAGATTTTTTAAAAATCCAGACGTTGAAATAAAATCGAATTTTTTAAGGTACGCGAACCCGGATTTAGCGCAAAACTCACCTCTTAAGTTAGAATCTCGTGAAAAGTACGATGAGCTAGAAAATAAGATCACGGCTTTTCTTAAAAGTATTCCGGTAGTGCTTTTTTCAGTTGTGATTGACAAAGGAGCATATTGGCAAAAATATTCCTCACAAAATCCGTACGATATCGCTTATGCATTTCTTCTTGAGAGATTCCAAAAATACTTAGTACGAAGTGGGTCGTTGGGTATCTGTGTAATCGATCCGAGAGAGGGACAGGTTGAAAAACATTTTATTGGGGGGCAGCTTGAAGAGATCCATCGGAAAATGCGATGGGAAGAAACAGATCTTTGGTCAAGGTGCCCAAATATTGTCGAAAAACTGTTGTTTTCGCAGTCTGATAAAACAGTCGGAATACAGATTGCAGACCTTTTTTACTATCCGATATTCCATTTATTCGAATATGATAAAAAAACGGGCGAATACTGGCGGTTTGACGAGATAACCAATTTGAAGCTGTTTAGAAGTTCTAATAATAAGTTAGTTGGTTATGGCTTGCAGTTTTTTCCCGACAGAACGAAAAAAGACCTACGCTTTTTCAGTTAGGCCTTTTTTCGATGGGCGCGGTTTTCACCGCGACCAAATATATTCTAGCATAAGAACGAAACATGTCAATATCTAAACCTAAAGTTTCAATAATTATTGTCAATTACAATACAAAAAATTTGACACTTCGGTGTGTTGAATCGGTTGTTGAGTCAAGGCCTGGAATCCCGTATAAAATTATTGTTGTGGATAACGGCTCGACAGAAAAACTTGAGGAATCTTCAAGCTATAAACTCATGGAAAATAAAGAGAACATTGGTCTGTCAAAGACTGTAAATCAGGGAATTAAAGTTGCAAAGGGAGAGTACATTTTGCTTCTTAACTCTGATACACGAGTTCAAAAAAATACGATTGACAAATTGGTTGAATTTGGCCAATCACACATTGATGCCGGAGTAGTAGTTCCTCAGCTTTTAAATCCAGATGGCAGCACTCAAGCATCAGCTTATCTATTGCCGACGGTCTGGCTTGCTTTTTGCCCTAAAAAACTGGAGAAATTTGTTCCCAAGACAGACACGGTACCCGCTGCCGTGATGGCGGCCTACTTAATTACCCCAGCGGCTCTCAAAAAAGTGGGCGGATTAAATGAAAAATATTTTTTGTATTTTGAGGATTTGGATTACGCACGGGAAGTAAAGAAAGCGGGCTTAAAGATTTATTATTTGCCCACGGCCCAGGTTATTCACAAGCACGGTGCTTCTGGTGGCGTTACCCAGCAGCTAGTTGCCGCCGCCAAGCTCTACCACGGTTTCTTAGGCTACTACTTATTTACTTTCATTCTTTGGTCAGGACAGAAAATAAAGCGAATTCTTGGGACTTGACAAACGTACGCAGCGTACGTTAAGATAAATTATGCCGCAGCTACAAATCAATGCAACCCAAGCGCGAAAAAACCTCTTCGAGCTAATTGATCTGGTAGCCCTGAAAGGTATGGAAGTTGTAATTAGCAAGAAGGGGCTAGATGATAATGTGGTTTTGAAGAGCGCTAATGGCAGTGGCGACCTGGCGAAACGCTCTGTGGAAGAGGAATTGGAACTCGTCCGTTCTTCTTATGGATCTGTTAAAACAAGTGGATATAAGAAAAATGAAATGGAGTTAATGAAAAGAGCTTTCGTCAGAAACTACAAGAAAAAGCACAATTTATGAACTACTTCCTGGATGCCAATATCTTTGTTAGGCACATAGCTAAAGACCACAAGGTTTTGTCGCCAAAAGCGAAGATGATTTTTGAGAAAGTCGCGACCAAGGAGGTGAGAGTTTCGGTAACAACCTTAGTATTACATGAAGCAATTTACGTGTTAGAGCACATATACAAAGTGGGTAGAAAGAATATTGTTGAAAACATTGTAAAGCCGATTGCGTTGGAAGGCTTTAGAATATTGGACTTGGATAAAATGAGGGTTTTGGCGGCATTAGATGATTTTGTCAACACTAAGTTGGATTTTGCGGACTGTGTGTATAAGCAGGTAGCCTTGGAAAACAAACTGAAAATTCTTTCCTTTGACAGAGATTTCTCCAAATTGAAAGTCAAGCGATTAGAAACTGTCTGGATGTAAAATAAGTTGTGACTAAAGTTCTTAAAAAACTCCAAATTCCCAGAGAATATGTTTTTGTGGGAATAATTGCTGTTTTGGGTTTTTTGCTGCGGGTAGCATATCTTAACAAATTTCTTTTTTTCGGTTTTGAGCAGGGGAGAGATTTTTTTGCTCTGCAAGCCATGAGCAACGGTGACATTCGGCTGATGGGGCCTTTTTCCGACGTCCCCGGCGTAATGCACGGCGCAGCTTATTTCTATCTTCTTTTGCCACTATTCCTCATTTTTAATGGCAATCCCTATTTAATGACCTTACCCCTTATTTTTGTCAACTGCCTCTCGGTTTTGTTTTTATATCTGGCTTTAAAAGATTACTTTAATAAAAGGGTGGCCCTGGTGGCCTGCCTGTTGTATCTTTTTTCCTATTCGGCGATTGTCTATTCTCGTTGGCTCAGTAACCCCGTTTTGATTCCAGCCGCCCTGAATTTGCTTTTGTTTTTTTTGGTTCGCGCCAGAAAAGATTGGCGTTTTTTATTGGGAGTAACTGCTGTCTGGGGAGTAATTTTTCATTTTTTAGCGCCGGTGGCCATTTCTTTGATTATCCCAATTGTCGTTTTTGTAATTTTTGAAAAAATTAAACTTTATCCCAAGCGGCTGGTCGCGCTTGCAGCTGTTTTGGTAGCAATGATGTCGACTTACATTTTGTTTGATCTGACTCATAATTTTGTTTTTAGCCGCGGCTTGTTAGGGAAAATTGCCACCACCTCTGGGATTAGGGCAGATCGGCTCTCTTTTGTCAATGAATTTACCAATGAAGTGGTTGATAATCTTTTTCCTAGTCAACGAGGGGGAGCTCTGGTTTTGTTTGCCGGCATTGTTGGTGCGGCATTTGCCTCGGGCCTGAAAAACAAAAGAGCCTTGATAATTTTGGGCTTTTTATTTTTCGGAGGCCTTACTTATTCTTTGATCGGTTTTGGGATCCTGCGGCATTTTTATATTACCTTTCCGATTTTTCTGGCGATTTTAGCGGGGGTGACAGTTGATTGGTTGGGCAAAAGAAATCTCAAATTAGCTGCCGGTGTCTTGATTTTGGTCCTGTTAATGGCAAATCTTTGGCAATACCGCCGTAATGTGCTGAATAATTTGCCGACCTTTATCTACCACGCTCAAAGAACATATTTGCAAGATATGAAGGATTTGATTGACTTTATGTATGCTGATGCCGCGGGCGGCGAGATTTCCTATAATTATTACACCGTACCCTATTGGCAGTTCGAAGGTTGGCTCTATTTATTCGAGACTTATGCTCTGCCCAAATATGGCTACTTACCCCAGGAGAAAAGAGCTGATGGAATGTATACGCTTATGGAGCCTAATGAGACAATCCCGGTTCACCGTGATAATTGGTACGGTGAATTTAAAAAGGGACTAGACTTGGTTTGGAGTCGCCAATTTGGCCATCTGACTCTTGAAAAGTGGGAGTATGCTGGGAATTTCTAGTTTGCTTTTGGGGTCAAGTGCCGGCTTGGTTTTAGCCAGATGGCTGGTGGCATTTACCGGTTTTAGGTTTGCCTCAACCCAGATTATTGCCGTAAGTGAGGAGCTTGCCAGGGTCAAAACTTTTGACATTTTTGATTTTGCTTTCGCTTTCATATTCACCTTAGTGTTTTTTGTTTTTAATCGGAGACTGGTCCAAAAAAGTACTAGTCGGTTTGCGAATTATTACTATTTGGCTTTATCCGCAGTGATATTTATTCAAACCCATTTTTTTGATTTTTCGTCTGGAAACGTGGTTTTAATGATTTTTTTTACCCAAGCAGTTTATTGGTGGGCCAACAGAGTTAAAACCGGCAAAATTAAATTAACAGCAGTACTTTTTGGTATAGCGGCTTATTTTGCGGCCGGTTTTGTTTTTAATTACTTTTGGTGGCCGCTTTTTATTTCACTACTTGCGGCATTTTTCTATCAAGCGTATATCAAATTTGATTTACCGAAGCGCGTTAGTCTTTTTCTGATCGTAGTTTTTTTGAGTTTCAACCCTTATTTTTATATCGGGAATTTTGACTCGGTGGAGGAAGGTTTTTGGGCCGCCTGGATTCAAAGGCTGGGCCAAGGTGAAGTTTTATATAAAGACGTAGCTACCTATTACCCGCCGCTAGTCATTTGGGGACTGAGTTTTTTTACCCGAGTTTTTGGATCCACAATTTATAATCAAAGGCTTTTTTTCCACATTTTTGAAATTTTTGGATTTTATGTTTTGTTTTTGCTGATTAGAAAAGTTGTTAAAAAACCCGTAAATTATTGGGCTGTTTTATTTTTGGCCCTCAGCTTTGCCTTTACGTCTGTAAGAAACAACGTGATGGTCAGACTTTTGCCGGCTTTGTTGTCTTTGCTATTTTTTAAAAGTCCATTTCTGGCCGGGGCCATGGGGGGGCTTTCGCTTTTTACCAGTATGGAGGTGGGGCTTGCTTTGATACCGGCTCTCTTAGTAAGCTTCCCGCTAAAGAAATTTATTCGCTTGGGAGCGGGATACTTGCTGGTGATGATCCCAATTGTCCTGATTTTGATTTTTCAGGGCGCTCTCTCCGATTTTGTCTCGCAGACATTTTTTTATAGTAAAGCCTTTTCTCTGGGCTATTTTAATACACCAGTTGAAAGAGCCATAACCACAGAATTTTTTCACTGGCACCTCTTTTATCAATATTTGGGTACGACCGCGGCCATGTGGGAAGTGGTGAGGGGGGTATTGCTTCTTGGTCTAATCATCGTGGTGGGGATGAAGAATAAACTTGTTTTTTCAATGATCATTTTTTCACTTCTTCTTTTTCGAGTTTATCTCGGCCGTTCAGACTGGTATCACTTACTTTTTGTCGCCCTCCCAGCCCTGCCGGTGCTCTTTTATCTGATTGAAAAATGGACTAGTAAGGTGGGAATAAACGTGGCGTTGATTTTTCTTTTTCTTTTTGTTTTGGGCGGTCAATGGACTCTTGGGAGTGAGAGCTTTTTAAGCAAGAAATTAGTAAGTATAGAGAAGTTTGGGCGAGCAGTGGGCAGTTACCAGCCCTTTAATCTGGAAAGGGCTAAGGTGCTTGTAGGAAGTGAAAGCAATGTGAATGATATATCAAAAACCGTGGGCTATATCAAAGACAATACCACCGTAAATGAGACGATCTTTGTTTTTCCCTGGGGTCCGGAGATTTACTTTTTAGCCGACAGGAAAAATGCCACTCGGTTTGATACTCCTTATTCCTTTTTTTCAAATGAGTATCAGAAGGAAATGGTTGATAGCTTAAAAGAAATGGAGCCGAAGCTGATAGTTTACGAACCAAACAAAAGATTTGGCAATTTATCACCGAAAGATTTAGAATTAATCAACAGCTATATTGTTGAAAATTATATACCAATCACATATTTTGACACATACGTGATTTACGGGAAGGATAAATGAAAAATAAAAAAATGCTCTCGGCCGCCCTCAAACCGAAGCAAATTGTTTCTCTAAGTTTTCAACCCTTTCCTCCAAATTATCGTGCTCTTCTCTTGTGGGTGCATCATCTTCAAGCTCCGCAAGCTGAATCCCTAGTCTGTCAATCCGTTTGCCATTTTTCTTTACTTCGCTTCGAACACTTATTACATCCTCACGGACCCCTTTAATGTCCTCGCGAATAGCTACTTGCCCGTCAAGAATTGCCTGAAGTATTCTGTTATCCGCCATAATTTATAATAGCACACTCTGCAACTGTTTCTATTATCTTCGGGAACAATACGCGACCTGCAAAATGATATACTCAATTTATGCGCATTGTCATAATAGAATCAGGTGATACTGCTTCCGCGCTTGAAGTAGCTGAAAGTTCAAGGAGCTATTTTGAAACTGGTTTTGAAGACTTAAAAAAAGACTTGACGAAACATATCTTGTTTGGTGCCTTTGTGGACAAGAAGATGATCGGATTTATTACTTATAGGGAAAATAGTTCTGATGTTATAGAGATAAGTTGGTTGGCTGTAATGCCGAAATATAGGAACAAAGGTGTTGGCAGCCAGCTAGTTAATGATTCACTTAAGCAATTAACAGGCGGATATAAAATTTGCGAAGTCAAGACCTTGGCAGGAACCCATGAAGACAAGGGTTATGCCAAAACTAGAAACTTTTACAAGAAACTTGGTTTTATTTCCCTGGAGATAATTGACCCGTACCCAGGCTGGGATAAAGACAGCCCCTGTCAGATTTTCGTTAAATCATTATGGTAATTTCTAGATTTGTTTCATCCAAGCTTATTTCGTTATACAATAGGTCTTAGTGAAAAATAAAAAAATACTTCTTTTGGTGATTCTCGCCGTTGCCATGTTTTTGAGGCTTTATAAAATTTCACAAGTTCCGGTTAGCTTGTTTGGTGATGAGTTAGATGTGGGCTATCAGGCCTATTCGATCCTTAAAACCGGTAAAGATTATTACGGCAATCCCTGGCCAATTCATTTTCAAAGCCTGGCTGAGTATCGGACTCCGTTGTATTTGTATTCAGCGGTACCTACGGTTGCTGCGTTTGGCATTAGCCCCCTGGGAGTGCGCTTGCCGGCAGTATTGTTTGGTATCCTGTCAATTTGGATTTTCTATCTCTTAATTAAACAATTATTTAAAGATGAAAAACTGGCACTTTTGTCAGCTGCTGTTTTAACCTTTTCCCCCTGGCACATTCAGTACAGCCGAGCAGCCTTTGAGGTGACACAACTACTTTTCCTGCTTCTTCTTAGTCTTCTTTTATTTTTCAAGTCATTTAAAAAAGGCAAGTATCTGTGGCTTTCTGCGGCAAGCTTTGCCCTAACTCCCTGGGTTTACTCAACCGTAAAGCTTTTTACACCCCTGTTGCTAGTTTTTCTTTTTCTGATCTGGCACAAGGAGATTTTGAAGCTTCCTAAAAGATCTTTGCTCATTGCTTTTTGCTCGCTGCTTCTTATTGGTGGGCCGATTGCATATAGCACTGTCTTTGGCGGTGGAGGTCAACGCTTTGGCTACATCAGTGTCTTTACCGACCCGACTGTGGAAACGGAAGTGGGGGTGGACCGTGAACTTGACGCTCACGTCAGGGGAGAAACAGGAATTGGTTTGTCTCCCACACTTACCGACCGCTCCTTTCATAATAAATTCACTTTCTGGGGGAGCAACATCTTGAAAAATTACTTTCAGCCTTTTTCAACGGATTTTCTTTTTGTTAAGGGAGACTTGAATCTGCGGCACTCAATTGAAGGCGTGGGGCAGTTTTACATGGTAGAGGCAATCACTCTTATTTTGGGGGTGGTATTCTTTTTCTCAAGTAAAGCTGATTGGAAAACAAAGGCTTTAATTGGCTTTTGGATACTGGCAGGGGTTATCCCTGCAGCCATTACCAGGGATGGGGGACGCCACGCCACCCGCTTGATTGTAATTTTACCGCCTCTGGCTTTTTTAATCGGTTATGGCTTGTCTAAAATTACTGGTTACCGGTTACTGATAACTGGTTACCTACTGCTTTTTGCAGCAAATTTTATTGCCTATCAGCACAACTTTTGGGTCCATAATCCCTGGTATAGCGAGCGCTGGTGGCATTCCGGTTGGGATCCTGCGATCCACGCGGTTAGTGATTTAGGGAAAGACTATGACCGGGTGGTTATTACCATGTCGGACGAGCCGCCCTGGACATTTTTTGCCGCGCACATGATGTATGATCCGGTGGCCTGGCAAGCAAATTTCCCAACTGAGAATTGGTATGACGATCCTATTTTTGGCAGAGTAACCAAGATTGATAAATATACCTTTGCCTCAATGCCGGGAGATGGGATGTATTCCTGGGGGAAAGTGCTGGATAATAAAACCCTGTATCTGGCCAGTGAGAAGGAAGTGGGCATTAATCTCATACTGGAGCCGGACCGCACCCCGTCAGACTTAAAACTCGTAAAGGCCATCCCTTACCCCTCCGGCCTCCCTGCTTTTTATTTGTTAAGTGGGAAAGAAATATGAGTGAAGCACGGGATATTGAGTTTGAAATCTCACAAGATAAAATGGAGCAGTTGAAAAGCCTTTATCCTGAGAGGGTTGACAGTTATGTTAAGTTTTTGAAAGAGGCCGTGACAGAAGGTGGAGGTGAGCTGAAAGATTCTACTGATATATTACAAAGGCTTTTGAACAGTGAAAGAACTTTGAACCAAAGAACAATAGATGACTTGGATGGTTACTTTCGGAAAGCTAAAGAATCTCCTAAAGATATTGTCGCCCAGGTTCGTGACTATTTAAGATTTTTCTTTAATGTTAATGATAGAGATGGGTGGTTACGGTCAAAAGGTTTCCATATAATTGTTTATGGCTCTATTCAATATAACGACCCACGTAATTTGGATGCTGATGTTCTATTAGTCGGGGAATATATTTTAACTTTGGAACCTGAGAATAGAAAGCTGATTCGATCAATGGACGATGGCTTAAAAAGTCAATGGAAAACACGAGATTTTGGGGAGGAACCACATCTGTCTATTTTTTCTCTAGATTCGATTGAAAATGTGGCAGATGCAATAGATACAAATGTTTTTGATTTTGACGTAGCAGCAATGGACGCCTCAACCGCACTGACAGGGATGCCATTATATGATCAGGACAATGAATGGTTCAGATACTTTAGGGGACGTTTGAGAAAAGTGGTTGAAGCTGACCCTCTTTTGACGATATTGGTAAATAGAGAAATAGAATCTTGCCTTGCAAATCGGGAAGAAAGAGTAAGAGCAAGATGAAAAAAAGAGTTGTTTTTTTCTTGCGATCAAAAACTTTTAAAAAAATAACTATAGTTTTATGGGGAGCGTTATTCTCTTTAGGTCTTCTAGGTATATTTAGACCAGAACTCTTTTTGAAATTTGGATATTTGGGAGTCTATATCTTTAACCTTTTTGGGCCCGGTACCTTTCTGGTTCCTTCATTATCGCGGCACATGAATGTGGCACTGCTTGCTTTTGCAACTGCTGCCGGCATGGCCACCAATGATAGTGTCGCATTTGTGGTAGGTAGAAATGGGGATGTAGTTTTTCCAAGGTCAAAGAAAATTGAACGAGTTGAGAAGGGATTACATAGGTGGGGGCCATGGGCGTTGTTTGTTTGGTCTTTGATTCCATTCCCATACGACATTATTGGAGTAATTGCCGGTTACTTGGAATTTACTTACAGGAGTTATATTATCCCAACTTTCTTGGGGAAATTTGTTAGGTTTTTATTACTTGGTAGCGGCGTTGTAACTTTCTTTGGCAAGGCTATTTAAGAAATAGAGTATGAAGTCAATGGTTTTTGAGGATAGAATCTATGGTCAAATCAGAATTGATGATCCGATGATTCTGGAGTTGATTAGAAGTAGACCTTTCCAGAGACTCAAAAAAATAAATCAATATGGCGGGGTAAATTTTATTTACCTTGATAAATATCAAATCTCTCGATACGAGCACTCAATCGGGGTTTGGTGGGTTTTGAAAACACTGGGGGTAGATTTGGAAACTCAAATAGCTGGACTTCTTCACGATGTTGGCCACGCCGCCCTTTCACATATGGTGGACATGGCGATGTCGGATGAGTACGAAGATTATCATGAACGCAATCGCCACCGAATTGACGATTGGGAAGATATAAATAAGATACTTCGCCGCCACAAGATCAGGATTGGGAACCCAGACGATTATCCAGAAATAAAGAAGTCTTTGCCAGATATTGGTGCTGACAGATTTGATTATGCAATCAGAGACTATGTTGGCGCAACTAATAAAAAGCGCTCTCTGGGGTTAAAGGCTCTCAAGGCAATAAGGTTGGAAGGCCGAGATGTTGTTTTTACAAACACAAAAGTAACTAAAGAGTTTGCTTTGACCGGCCTTCAAGCAATGTGGTTTGTGATTTACGAGCCCAGCGTGGCGGTAGTTTATCAAGCAGTTATTGAAATGATTCGCTTGGGCGTCAAAGACGGGTGGATTACTGAAGACGATCTTTTCGAAAACGATAGTTTTTTGTTAACCAAATTTAAAAGAAACAGAAATAGAATTCCAGCTCAATATGTGAATATTTTCCTGAAACCGTTTATTGTAAAGAATGGTTCTCAAGAAGATCACGATTTTCACCATGTTAAATTAAAGGCACGGTTTTTTGACCCGACCGTTTTAACTGAAGGTCATAAAGTAAGGCTTTCGAAAGTTGATCGCGATTTTGCTCAAGAACTAAAACACTGGATTGATATTTTTGAGAAAGGCAAAAGTGGACAGTATTACAAAATAGCATTTTTATGAAGGTTAAATTTACTAAATTTTTTAAATTTGAGGATTGGTGGATGTGGTTGGTGCCGGTGGGGTTAACTTTGCTTGTTTTCAGAAAATTCTTTTTTGAGGGGGCGATACCTATCCCTGCGGATATTTTGACTGGGGCGTATTATCCCTGGCTTGATAATTTTAGGATTCCTGTTAAAAATCCTTTACCCAGTGACGTTTTCTCCATTATCTATCCCTGGCGAATTTTGGGAATGAATATAATGAAGACTGGTCACCTGCCGCTTTGGGATGATACGATTTTGCTGGGAGTACCGCTTTTTGCTAATTTTCAAGCTGCACTAGCCAACCCCGTAAATATTTTCTTTTTTGTTTTGGATAATCTTACTGCCTGGG
The DNA here is from genome assembly GCA_001792465.1 of Candidatus Woesebacteria bacterium RIFCSPHIGHO2_01_FULL_44_10. GTDB lineage: Bacteria > Patescibacteriota > Microgenomatia > UBA8517 > UBA8517 > 2-01-FULL-44-10. Next base: position 4,211 of record MGGO01000025.1, on the reverse strand, counting down.
CGCTGCAGGTAATTTTACAGATCCCGCTTTTGATTTTGACGACCTATCTTTTTTTGCGAAATTTAAAGCTTTCCCGCCGCGCTAGTCTTTTTGGTGGCCTTTTATTTGCTTTTAGCGGTTATGTTCTGGTTTGGCTGCAATACAACACTATTGTCTATACCCTTATTTACTTTCCTTTGCTTTTGCTGCTTGTCGACAAGATAGTCGCCAAGCCAAAAATAATTTACGGTTTTTTATTTGGTCTTTTTCTGGCTCTGCAAATTTTTTCCGGTTATCCTTTAACTTCAATCTATACGCTTGCAGCCGCGGGTTTATATTTCCTGTGGCGACATTTTGAAAACAAGACTGACTTTTTAAAAAAATCTGGATTGCTATTTTTAGGCGTTATGAGCGGCCTGGCACTAGCCGCAGTGCAAATCTTACCGGCCAAAGAACTGTCTGACCTGTCTATCCGTCAATTTGATACCACGGCTGTAGCCGCTAATGTTAAATATCTTCCTTTTGGTAAACTTGTATCCTTTTTCGCGCCCGACTATTTTGGGAATCCGGCAACGGCTAACATTTGGGGAGTGGGGGGTTATGACAATTTTGCATTCAACATTGCGGCCGTTGGAATTTTTTTCTTTATGTTAGCTTTGGTTACACGAGTTGCTTTCCGGAAACGAAATGCTGTCTTTTTAATTTTTATCTTACTGGCAATTGCCTGGGCAACCAAAAACCCTATTAGCCAGTTTTTAGAAGGTATTTCTGCGGCTTCGGCCAACACGAGAGTTTTATTTGTTGTTTCTTTTACCGCTTCGGTTCTTTCCGCGCTTGGTTTTGACTGGGTGAGTCAAAATAAAACAAAACTTTGGCAAAAAGCTGTACCCGTTATTGGCTATGGCATTCTAGTTGCCGGCACTTTACTGGGTTACCGCTTTTTTCAAAACATGAAGGAAACGCTTAGTTTGATTGATGTCTGGGATCCGCTGATAACTGAGAGTGGCCGGGTGGGAATAGTTTTGCTGATTGAGGATTTTGCCAAACAAATGCTTGACCTGAATACCGCTTTTCGCAATTTGGCAATTCCGGCTTTTGTTGTTTTACTGGCTTTCTTTGTTGTTTTCATAAAGAATAAAACGATACTGTTTATCTTTACTGTTGGCCTTTTAACGCTTAGTGTCGGTACCTCTTTTGATAAGTATTTGTCTTTTACTAAGAAAGAATGGGTTTTTCCCGAAACGCAGGCAATTGACAAATTAGTCAACCAAACAGGGGAACACCGATTTGAAAAAGAAAAAGCTGAAATTTTGCCCCAAAATACTTGGAGCGCCTACGGCTTGAAGTCATCATCCGGTCAGTTTACCCATACTCCACTTTCAACCGCCAGATACTTGAACCTAATTAACACCAAAGCTCTAAAAGACGAAGTTTTGTCCCGCTACAGCTATATTGAGGCGACGAAATCTCCCCTTTTTGATACTCTGGATATTGACTATTTTGCGGCCCTTAACCATGACGTCAAAAAGTCCGTTCCCAGTAAGGGTGGCAGACCATTTCCGTGGATAATTCCGAATGACTTTGAAGAGGTTTCCAATATCGACACAGTTAGAATCTATAAAAACACCGGCAACCTGGGTTCTTCATGGCTGCCGGAGGAGATTGTTTGCGAAAAAGACATTAAAGTTATTGCCGAGAAGTTGATTGCCGAGGATTATACCCCGGCGACAAAAGTTTTTGTTGACTGTGATTCTCCCGGCCACTATAAAATTTTCTCCCGGGCTAACTATCCCGGTTGGAAAGCTTTTGTAGAAGGGCAAGAAAGAGAAATAAAAACCGCCAACATTGCTCTTATGGCAGTTCCCGTTGAGGATGGGCAAGAGAAAGTAGAATTTGTCTACCGCCCTCAAAGTTTTGCCACAGGCGCCAAAATTTCCCTGGCTACGGTCGGGTTGTGGGGATTATACTTAGTCAAACGGAGGTTCATTGCCTAAGAAATTAATTTTTATTTTTCTACTGGCTCTGGTTTTGCGACTTTCTTTAGTTGGTTTAGCCCACCATGGGGATTTGAATAACAATATCAGCTGGGCGAATTTGGCTTTTGAGCGGGGACTGGTAAATTTTTATGAGGGGAGCAACTGGCCTTATTCCGTACCCAACCAACCTCCACTTTACATTTTAGTATTTACCACCATAAGAGCCGTTTCTTGGTTTTTTGGCGCTAATATGGAGTGGCTGGTCAAAATTCCCGGGATATTGGCCGACTTGGGGATTGCCTGGCTTATCTATAAGTATTCTAAGCGTTGGTGGCTGGCAGCTATTTGGTTAGTTAACCCCGTTAGTTGGTATAACTCCGCAGTTTGGGGCCAAACCGATGCGGTCGTGAATTTTTTGGGTTTGCTGGCTGTTTTTGCGCTTTTAGACAAAAAACTGGTTCGCATGAGTATTTTTTATAGTCTGTCTATCTTGTATAAGCCATCACTTGTAATTTTTGCCCCAATTCTGGGTTTTGTGGCACTTAAACAAAAGCACCATTTAGGCAAGTGGTTAGATTCGGTAATTGCCATTGGCGTAACTGCAGCTGCGGTTTCGGTTTGGTTTCACCCGACAGACAATTTGTTTAGTTGGTTGTTTAATTTGTACCGGGACAGAATTTTGCCGGGGGAGATTGGTTATCTAACCGCCAACGCTTTTAACTTCTGGTGGTTGGTTAATCCGGGGAGGGTACTAGACAGCACCCTCTACTGGAATTTGTCGGCACGGACTTGGGGATTCATGATAGTCATTGTTGGTATGGTTACATTGTTACATGGTTTAATCAGGAAATATTCAGATAAAAGATTTCTGTCTGTATTGGCGGTCGTCTCACTTGTGACTTTTCTGTTTCTAACTCGCGTCCACGAACGTTATCTCTTTCCCTTTTTCCCCTATGCGACCTTATTGCTTATGTCTCCCGGGGTGGCCCTGCCCTATATTATTTTATCACTCACCCATTTATTGAATCTTTATCACCTCTTCTGGGCCCCTTCGATCCCGGCCTTGGAAGCTCTTTATACCCACACCTGGTTTGCGAAAATTTTGTCTACAATTAATATTGGAGTCTTAATCTATTTGTTTAGGCAATACAATGTATTCACTCGGAAAATTAAATAAAGAACAACTTGATGGCCTTGCAAAATTCAATTTTGATCTGGCCAGATCTGCATTCATAGTGGCCGTTCTGCCGGCGCCGGCTATTCCAGAGGATAAGTTAGCACCACTAAAGATGCTTGTTGGTTTATTTTGGGGCCTTGCATTTACTTATCTGGCTTTGCTAGTATTAAAAATTAAGGAACGGATAAAATGACTGTCAGCGAGCTTTTTTTACAACTATATAATACGGGCATTTTGGCTCTGGCAATCATGGCTTTGGCGATGGCCATTGTCATCTACCCTCAACTCCGCCAAACTTCTAGTAAGAAAAAATAATTTGTTATACTTCTGTTAATGGCGAGTAAATTACAAATGCTGAAACAAATTTATTCCTTTTTGGCTGGAGTTTATCCAGGTAATTGGCAAACCAGATGGGGAAAAACACCTTACATGTCGTCTTTTGCTGATCAGGAGGATATTAATAATTTTGTTTTCTCAAAAGGAAAATTTGAGTCGGTGCCGGGACACGTCTGGGCTTGTATTGGATTGTGGATGCAACTAAGGAGAATTTGCCCAAATTTAAATAAACTGGTAGATTCCGAGGAGATTTACGAGCGGCTTTGGGCTCACGATATTGGTGAAACAGAGATGGGAGATATTTCTTTGGCAGTTAAAATTCATGGACGGTTGGATGAGGGGAAGATGGATGAACGAAAAGACTTTATTAAACTGACAAGCTCGCTACCATCGCGAGAAGCGAAGCTCTTACTTGGATGGTTTGACGAGTTTGAGGGAGTTAGCGAGAAAGAAAACTTGTTGGAAACTTTGGTTGCTAGGTGGGTAGATAACCTGCAGGGAGACCATTTTGCTCTGGTGTTTGGCAATGATTTATCAAGGCATTCTGAAACAATCGAAAAAATTGTCAAAAAACGCTCCGCTGCTCGCTCACGGGCTTTGGTAGATTACCTTGGGAAGTCTGGAAAGAAAAGAGCCGCGAACGAAGTATGGGAAATCACCAAGGCCCACATCCAAATTATTCAAGAGGCGGGAATTAAGATTAACCCTGCTATAATAAAAGCTAATGAGGCATAGATGGCTTC
>MGGO01000024.1:10162-11192 GCA_001792465.1 Candidatus Woesebacteria bacterium RIFCSPHIGHO2_01_FULL_44_10 | reverse complement strand
TCCGCAGTAGCAAAAAGCACGACAGCAGTGCCATCGGAATCATAGCCACCCAACCCGCTCTCACTCTGGGCCCCGAATCGGGTCTCACTCCTGGGTACAAAAACTCACTTCAGGGGTTATCCCTGAAGTCAGTTCAGGTGGCCTTGGCTGGGAGAGTACCTGTTAAGGTTTCTCTTGAGGGTGGGCCAATTAATGCAGGAGATCCCCTTACTACATCCTCCACTCCAGGTGTGGCCATGAAAGCAACAGGAGCTGCCCCCATTGTTGGTAAGTCAATGGAAAACTGGGATGGAACCACGACCATAGTAGCTTTGGGAGTTGAGGATGCCAAGATAGATCCTGGACTGATAAACCAACAAAAAACCACCCTTACGAGTGGTTCTTTGACTGACTCACACTCAAATGAGGCGGAGCCGGATCTGTCAAGTCAAATGGTAACATCTAATGACACCGCTGTCAAGCCCTCCGAGGGCGTGGACCTGGGGGGAATCGAACCCCCGCAACCAGATTTGACAGATCCAGCGCCTCACCTGAGCAGGCCCACGCCAGATTCATCATATCACCTTTCCAAAGAGTCGTTCAACGAACTCGACTCTGGTATTGGCACAATAATGGCTTTTGTAAATACTTCCACCTACATATCAATTAATGAAAACGGAGATTTGGATCTAGGGGGTAACAATATCATTACCAAGGATGTGACTGTTCGAGCCGAGAAAAGCTTTGTTGACCGATTGCTGGGAGTCTTTAACAAAAGTGACAGTGATCAAGAACAAGTATTAAGTAGCGAGTATCAAGTATCAAGCGATACAAACGAAAATACCGAAGACAGCCAAACAGATATCTCTGTTTCGCTTGCCTTAGGGAAACTTCTTGACAGAATTGAAACCGTGGAAGGAGATGTGGAGCTGTTGAAAAACCAGCAGTTAACTGTCACCGAATCAGCCACTCCCGGAGAGTCAGAACCCACTCCGGGAGAGGCCTCGCTTGCATACGACCTAACCATTGCCAATACCCTTTCCATCGGCGG
>MGGO01000024.1:8021-10156 GCA_001792465.1 Candidatus Woesebacteria bacterium RIFCSPHIGHO2_01_FULL_44_10 | reverse complement strand
CCTTGACGCGGCCACCAATTCGATTGATGCAGTCGGTACTTTGAGTTTGCAGTCGCTGGGTCTGGGCAAGGTTGATATCCACGGCAATCTGGAAATAGTTGACGGCCATATTACTGGTAACGATACTTTCAGAGGCACAGCCGCGCTGAGCGCGGGTGAGAGCTTTGTGCGCGTGACTCCGCCAGTCGGCGGATGGGAAAAACCGCCCGAAACAGTCGTTGTTCAAACCAGCTGGTTCACCCAAACTTTGGTTAAAGACTTGACCGAAAGAGGTTTTACCGTGGAGGTTGAAAGTCTGCCGACAAAGGAAGAGAAAGTCTATTGGCTGGCAATCTGGTGAAAATCACCAAAGTAAGCTTATTTTGGGGATTCATTATCTCCGAAATTTGACAAATTCGTGGAATTTGATTAGAATACAAGTATGATACCAAGAATCTATGATCATCTTGAGAAATACCTTCAGAAGAACAAAGTAACCGTTTTATATGGCCCCAGAAGGGTCGGCAAAACAACTCTCCTAACCAATTTTCTGGCTAAGACGAAGCTCACACACCGTTTGGACAGTGGTGATGATGTGTCGGTCCGGGAAGTTTTTTCATCGGAAAGCTTTGAAAAAATTAAAAAATACGCCTCCGGATATCAACTGATTGCTATTGACGAGGCCCAGAGGATCCCCAATGTAGGTCTGGGCCTGAAAATTCTGGTTGACCAAACTCCCGGAATAAGAGTCGTTATCACGGGCTCGGCTTCTCTTAACCTTTCCTATAAAGTGGGAGAGCCGCTCGTGGGAAGAATGTTCACTCATATCCTTTACCCGGTCTCTCAGTTAGAACTATTGGGACAAGCAAACCAGCTTAATCTCGAATCCCAAAAACAACAATTTCTCATCTATGGTGCTTACCCGGAAATACTTGAAGCTGATTCCGACGAACAAAAGACTAGAACCTTAACTGAAATCACCAATTCTCATCTTTTTAAAGACATTATGGAGTTGAAGCAAGTCAAGAGTTCAAAAATACTGATGGATCTTCTAAAGTTGATTGCTTTTCAAATAGGTAGCGAAGTTTCATTATCTGAACTGGCAAGTAATCTTGACATTGACAAAAAAACGGTCGCCAGATATTTAAATCTCTTTGAACAGGCTTTCATTCTCTATAACCTTAGAGGTTTTAGTCGAAACCTAAGAAAAGAAGTCACCAAAAAGAGCAAGTACTACTTTCTGGATAATGGCATTCGAAACGCGGTTATTGCCAACTTTAACGATTTGGAAACAAGAAATGACGTAGGGCAACTGTGGGAAAACTTTCTCATCTCGGAGCGCCTTAAAAACCAAGAATACCAATCGATTCACACCAATAACTACTTCTGGCGAACTTGGGATAAAAAGGAAATCGACTGGGTGGAGATGCGCGAAGGAAAACTTTTCGGTTACGAAATTAAATGGAAAAAAGATAAAGGCTCTAAAGCAAAAAGTGAGTGGTTAGACACCTATCAGGAAGCTTCGTTCCAAGTTGTCAACCAGGAAAACTACTTCGAATTTATAATTTGACTTCAAGTGACTTCAAGGGTTACCCTTGAAGTATATCAAAAGTAGACGTTTTCATAATGGTCTACTCTGGTCGGCTTGAGTGTGTAGTCAAGAACCACGGCCACAACATCCAGCCTCTTTGGCTTGTTTTTCGCCGAATCATAAGCCGAGGCCATCTTCTGAATCTGAGCCAATTTGCGGCGGTTAATCATCTCTTCAGGAGTCCCAAAATCCTCCCCCACTTTCGTTTTAACCTCCACAAACACATACACTTCAGGGATAACCCCTGAAGCGGCGATAAGATCAATTTCACCCCATTTACTTCCCCAATTTCTCTCTATTATTTTGTAGCCCTTTTCAATCAAATAACGAGCGGCGACGCTTTCACCTTTCGCACCGATAGTTTTTCTGTCCATTAAAATACTCTCATTCTGTATTGCATAGCCTCAGCAATATCCGAAACTTCAAGGTTAGACCTTGAAGAAAAGTCGGCAATCGTGCGAGCCACTTTTAAGATTCTAAAATAGCCCCGCGCCGAGAGATCATATTTATCAACCGCCAGCTTCATCATCCGGGTAGATTCCGGATCCAGTTTACAAAATTCTTT